>CAZHEG010000018.1:0-11143 GCA_964531435.1 uncultured Oscillospiraceae bacterium
TCAGTGCCTTCTGGGCGTTGGAGCCGTCGGTCTGGGCATTGAAGATCATCTGGGCGTTGTACCAGCGGTCAGTCCATTCCGTTTCCAGTCCGTACAGCCGCAGGTTTTCCTGCAGGATGCCGATATCGTCAAAGCCCCAGGTCAGGAAGATGATATCCTCGCCGCACCAGGCCCGGAAGGCTGCCATGGCTTCCTCCATGGGGATTCCCTCCGCCTTCAGGCGGGACTCCTTGATGCCTGTCAGCTTGCTGACACGGCGGTTCAGGCTGCGGTAATACTTGGGGCGGATCAGCACCTGGAATTCATCCGCCACTTCCCTGTCCTCGGTCACCCGGACGGCGCCGATCTGAATGATCTCACCCCGGATCTGCACCGGCAGGACCTTTCTGGAAGAGGGAGAACCCGGCCAGGGCTGGTTCCATTCCATATCCAATACAATATAATTCATTGCAGTAACCTCTGTGTTTTATCGTACGTAACATCATATCACATCATATGGGCTTCTGTAAACAAAAAGTTACGTTATTTTTAAGCCGGAACTGAAATTATGTCTTTCTTTTTTCAAACATTGTGATATAATCCATTTATCCCACAGATTACCATTGGAGTTGAAGAAACATGTCATACAAACGAATTTTGACCATCCAGGATATTTCCTGCCTGGGCCAGTGCTCCCTGACGGTGGCGCTGCCCATTATATCCGCCTGCGGCATCGAGTGCAGTGTGCTCCCCTCCGCGGTGCTTTCCACCCATACCGCCGGCTTCACCGGGTTCACCTGCCGGGATCTGACCGATGATATACCCGGCATCAAGGAGCATTGGATGAAGGAGGGCATCCGCTTCAGCGCTGTCTACACCGGCTATCTGGGAAGCACCAGGCAGATCGGCATGGTAGCGGATATTTTCCGGGAGCTTGCAGAGCCCGGCTGCCTGAGGATCGTGGATCCCGCCATGGCGGACAACGGTAAGCTCTACCCTGCCTTTGACATGGAGTATGTCGGGGCCATGAAGCAGCTTTGCGGCAAGGCAGACTACATTATCCCCAACATCACCGAGGCCTGCTTCCTGACGGGAACCGAGTACCGGGAGACCTATGACCGCACCTATATCGACAGCCTGCTGGAAAGCCTTGCGGCACTGGGCTGTAACAACCTGGTCCTCACCGGCGTCAGCTACGCCCCCGGCAAGACCGGCGTGGTGGTATACCGGGGCGGCAGCTACTCCTACTATGAGCATGAGAAGCTGCCCAATTCCTGCCACGGAACCGGCGACATCTACGCCTCCGCTTTTGTCGGCGCTCTGGTGCGGGGCAAGTCCGCCGAGAACGCGGCGCGCATCGCGGCAGATTACACCGTGTCCTGCATCCGGCAGACCGCGCTGCTGCCGGACCACTGGTACGGCGCTGCCTTTGAGCCCACCCTTGGCACACTGATCCAGGCACTGAACTAAACCGCGAAGCGGCTCTCCCAACCGGGAGGGCCGCTTTTCTCATGCCGGAAAAAGGGAGCGGCAGATGCCGCTCCCTTCCCTGTTATTCGAATTTGTCGATGATGCCGACTTCAAACTGCATGATCAGTGCAGCGTCTTCCGCGTCGATCCAGCCGTCGCCGTTGACGTCCGCAACATTCACATCCAGGTTGGTCTCATCCACCAGACCCACCTCATACTGCATGATGAGAGCCGCGTCCTCTGCGTCCACCCAGGTGTCGCCGTTGACATCGCCCATGATGCCGCTGGGTACCACAGGCACCACAGGCACATCGGGCTGGTCGGGCTCGTCAGGAGTATAGGCATAGCCCTTGTTGACGACCAGGCCGGCAAAGGCATCGGAACCGCTGCCCACAGAGCCAACCAGGCTGATAGCGTAGGTGCCCAGGTTGAACTTGTAGAGGTTGTAGCTTTCGCCGTTGGAGGTCAGCATCACATAGATGCAGTTGGTCTCGGGATCGTAGGCCATAGCCATGGGCTCGCCGTCGGATGCGCCGTAGACGCCCTGGTTCTGGAAGGTGCTGATGTTGGTGGTTTCACCGGTCACGGTATCCAGGTGGCAGATGTAATCCAGGAAGGTGGAGTAGACGTAGGCATTGCCCGCATTGTCCACCGCCAGGGTATACACGCCGGAGTCACCGTACTGGCCGCCGATGACGCACAGCTCCGTCAGAGCGCCGGTCTGCATATCCATCTCGTACAGACGGCAGCCGTTGCTCAGCTCCAGCTCATAGTCGTTTTCGGCCTGATACTCGCCGTTGTCATACACGGAGTGGACCTCCACATACAGGGAGCCCAGCACCAGCATACGCTCATTGGCAGCATCCCAGGCCATATCCCGGGCCGTGAAGCTGGGGGTATAGTAGTAAGTGGTGTGATACAGGGTGTTGATCTCGCTGTAAGGCTCATCCAGCTCGATGCCGTGGCTGCCCAGGTAAGTGCGCTTAAAGCCGTCAGCGGCAGAGGTGGTGAAGAAGTTGCCCTCGGTGTCATAGGCGTAGATCACGCCGTCCACCATCTCCATGGAACGGAGCTTGGCCTCAGTCTCGCCCTCGGTCAGGGTGCCCAGCACAGTGGAGTCGGGACGGCCGACGGAGTTGAAGCCGTTGTAGATCCAGTTGTAGGAGATGAAGTAATCGTTCTCGCCGTAGACGATGATCTTACTCTCCGCGGTGAAGGTCTTGCCGTCCACCACGGTGGTCGCGGTAACGGTGGTAACGCCGGAGGAAACACCGGTAACAACGCCGTTTCCGTCAACGGTGGCGATGGACTCGTCAGCGACGGACCAGGTAACATCCACATCCAGACCCACAGGCAGGGTGAAGTACGAAGCCTTCGCGGTGCTGCCCACGTTGACCTCCACGGAGGAGCTGCGCATGACGATCTTGTTCAGATCGGTGGGAACCTCGGGATACTCGTCGGCAATGATCATCAGGCCGGTGACCTGTGCGCCGGCGGAGCCGATCTTGCCCAGGTTGTAGACCTTGCCCGCCTCGGGCTCGATCATGTACAGGCCGGACTGATAGCCGGTGGAGGTGCTCAGCAGAGCGGTCCAGTAGAGGCAGCCGCTGTCAAAGTCATAGGCCATAGATGCCAGCATATTGCTGTACACGCCGGTATCCAGGATGGGCTCGTAGGTGCCGCTCTCCACATCGATGGTGTACAGGACAGCGGGAGCGATGCCAGCCGCCTCATCCAGCTCGCCGCCGGAGGTGGCACTGGATTCCATGGCGTAGATGGTACCCTTGTCATCAATGGCAAGGCTCATGAACATGGGATCGGTGAGCATGCATTCGATCAGCTCGCCGGTGGCCAGGTCCACATAGAACAGGTCGGTAGCAGTATCGCTGGGACCTGCCAGTGCGTACATGATGCCGGTGGTGTAATCGAAGGCCATGTCGTAGACAAAGCTGAAGCCGTCGCCCATGTCAATGGCGCTGGTAACAGACCAGGTCTTGGCATCGATGGTCATGAAGTAGAAGTTTGCGTTCCAGTCGTTGGGATCGTAGCCGTAGGCGTAGATGGTGCCGTCCACATACTCCGCGGAGTACAGCAGCATATACAGCTCGTTGTGGTACACATACTCAACGCCCTGGTAGTTTCTGGTATCCGCGTCATTGATGGAGATCCAGTAGTAACCGTCGTAGGTGCCGATATCGCTGACCAGATAGCCGTAGATGTTATCCGTAGAGCCCAGAACGGTGACCGTAAAGGTGGTTCTGTAAGTCTTGCCGTTATCGGTCAGGGTTGCGATGACGGTGGCGGTGCCGGGGCCAACGCCCACCAGCTTGCCGTCCACGATCTTGACCACGGAGCTCTTGGTGCAGGTGTACTTGATCTGGCTCTGGTTGGTGGCGTTCAGGGGGAACACGGTGACCTCGGGCTCCACTTCAGAGCCCACCAGGACCAGCATATCCTCAGCCTCGATGCCGGTGACGGGAGTGTACTCCAGCTCGGTGATGGTCTCAGGAAGGGTGTACAGGCCAACATACTCGAAGGTGCCGTAGCCGGTGGGATCACCCAGAGGCAGGCAGAAGGGAACCTCAGCATAAGGATCGATCCAGTAGATGGTAGCGGTCTCGGTGTTGGCAAACAGGATCACATCGTTGACGTGGTCATAGCAGATGGACTGCGCGTAGTACAGCTCGCCCACGCCGGTATCCACCAGCTCGGTGATCTGCAGATAGCCGGAGCCGGTCTGATCCAGGCGGAACAGCTTGCCGTAGTAGTTGATGCCGTAGAGCTGGCCATCGGTGCTGCAGGCCAGGGTCAGGAACACATCGTTCATGGTTCCCACTTCCACCAGTCGGCCGGTATGCAGGCTCAGGCAGTACAGCGTGGAGGTCCAGGAGGTGTAGTCATAGACAACGGCATACATCAGGCCGGTGGAGTAGTCATAGGCCATATCGCCGGGGGTCAGACCGCCGCTGCCCAGAGTGTCATACTCGCCGGTGGCGGGATCGAACCAGTAGCACTGGCCGAACTCGTCGAAGCCGTAGATCTTGCCGTCATGGCCGTTGTAGTCAGCGGCGATGAAATCAACGGGAGAAGCGAAGGCGTCCTCCAGGGTCAGATCATACAGGTCAACGCTCTTGAAGGTGCCGTAGGTGCCGTCGCCGGAGTAGAAGTTGTAGGCATACAGGGTGCCCTTTGCTTCCACCACCGCCACGGCGCAGCCGGCAGTCAGGCCGTCGCAGGTAACGGTGATCACTGCCTCACCGGCGCCCACTGCGGTAACATTGCCCTTCTGGTCCACAGTGGCAACGCTCTCATCGGAGGATGCCCACAGGATCTCGCCCACAGGGGCATTCCAGGGCAGGGTCGCGGCAGACAGGGACGCGGTCTTGCCGGCAGCCAGGATCAGCTGGTCGTCACTGAGGACGATCCGGGTCGCCTGAGAGGACTCGGGCAGCACATAGCCGTCATCCTCCACGGTCAGCAGGCCGATGTACTCCTGGTCGTTATCGAAGGGAACGGCAGTGTAGGTCCAGTCGGTGGGATCGATGGAGATCAGATGATAGGAGCTGGTGTTGTAGTAAGCCCAGTAGATCAGGCCGTCCTTGGGGGAATAGGTCATGGACTGGCTGTAGCCGGGAGAGGTCAGGTTGCCGTAGGAGTCGGACAGAACGATCTTGTTGCCGTCGTCATCGGTCAGGTACTGAAGGTCATAGGTGCCGCCCTCGATATCCACGGTGCAGAAGCCGTTGTAATAGTAGGGAGCCGCATACAGCACGCCGTCCACAAAGGTGATGGCCCAGGGCATATCGTAGGCGCTTCTGTACTCTCTGAGCAGGGTCAGATCGCCGGTCAGCAGATCCACGGTGTACAGGGCGCACAGATCCTCGCCGCTGGAGGCGGTGGTCTTGGTGGTCAGGTACATGGTCTGGGTGACCTCGTCAAAGGCCATGTCCAGAACATTGACGCCCAGGTTGCAGATCAGATGGCGGTCGAACAGGCCGGGGAGCATATACAGCAGGTTATAGCCCGCGTCCACCGCGAACACATAGCCGCCGGCATATTCCGCAGCGGACAGAGCGTAGTACTCGTAAATGTCGCTGGTGATCATGGTGATCTCGCCGGTCTGCTTGTCCATGGTGGTCCAGCCGAAGATGTAGTCCCAGCCATAGTAATAGAAGATGGCCTCATTGTACACCTGGTAGGCGTACAGGGTATCCTCGCTGACCTCGGGCATATTGTCCGTCAGGGTGTAGGTCAGCTCGTAGTAGGTCTCGTTGCAGCCGTAGTCGCACAGGGCAACCATGAAGCTGTCGCCCAGGCCCGTCACGTCCACGGTGATGGTGCACTTGCCGTCCACGCAGGTGATGTCCGCATCGGAGTAGGTGCGGTAGACCTGGGTGCCGGTGAAGTTCATGATGGCAACATAGGCAGGATGCTCTTCCTCGAAGGTCAGCGTCAGGTAGTTGCCGGTTTCATCGGTAGTCTCAACGATGTTCTCCTCGTCCAGCTCGGGAGCGATGCTGTCGATGGTGATGGGCACGGTGCACATGACCTGCTCCTGGGCGCCCTCGAACTCGATGGTGCCGGAAATGGTCAGATACACCTTGCTGCCATGGGGCAGGTAGTTGCCCTCGGCATCGGTGAAGTCATACAGGGTGTCATAGTACCAGCTGTAAACGAAGGGAACGTTGACACCGTAGCCGGCATTGTACATGGTCTTGCTGATGTGGTCCACAATGTCCACGTCCAGCACGTTGCCGTCCTCGTCGGTGTAGGTGAAGTACAGATACTCGGCGTTACGCATCAGGGACACGTAGTAGTCGGTGATCTGGTCCAGGGCACCGTCGCCGTTGGGAGAGAGGATGTTGTTGACCTCATCATAGATGACGTCGCCGTTCTCGTCATAGGTAGCGCCGGTGTAGGGGTTGAAGCCCAGAATCCACTCGTTGGTGCTGGAGCCAAGGCTGGTCCAGATGATGTGGTAGTACTCGTTGGCCTCGATCTCGGGGACTTCCTCTTCCCCGGACTCGTCCTCGGATTCCTCGCCCTCGTAGTCATCGGCCCAAACGCCGTTTTCATACCAGTAGCCGGTATCGAACAGAGGCGCGGCATCCCACTGGCCGTAGAAGCCCAGGAAGGGCAGGCTCAGGGTGGCCTCATCCTCAGCAGTCAGGTACACGAAGCCCTCGGCGTAGTTGCCGCTGGGGAAGTAGGTATCGATCCACTCCTTGTCGGCATCGGTCAGGGCGATGGTAACGGTGACATCGGCGGTGCCGCCGGCAGCCACGGTAACGGTCTCGCTGCTGAAGGTGACAGCGCTGCTGTCCAGAGCATGGTCGTACTCAGCCATGAAGTAAACATCGGGATACATCTCATCGGTGACGTAATCCTCGCACAGCAGGCTGGCGCTCAGGGTGTAGGTCCGGGTCTCGCCGGAGAAATTATGGACGGTGAAGGTGAAGCTGTAAGTGCCATCCTCGCTGTCGCCCAGCTCTGCCTTGGGGCGGTCGCTTCCGGCAACCGTCAGGTAAGCCTCCGCGGTAACGGATGCCAGAGCGTTCACAAGGCCGGCACCCTGCTGGCGGGGAGAAGCCTCCAGTCCGGTGTCGCTGCTGATCACGGGCACGGCAGTGCTCATCATCAGGCTGTCCACCAGCACGCGGATCTCGCTCTGGGAAGCATCAGGGAATACCTCCATCAGGTACTGCAGCACCAGGGCGGTAACACCGGCCACCTGGGGCGTTGCCATGGAGGTACCGGACATCAGGCCGTAGAAGCCGCCGTCATAGCAGGAGTAAACGTTGCCGCCGACACCGGTCAGGTCGGGCAGCAGGCTCAGGTTGGGAGAAACGCCCCAGCAGGAGAAGGAGCTCATCTGGCCGCCGCCTGCATCGTAGCGGGGCGCGGTATCCTCTGCGGGAGCAATGGTCTTGACCTCGGCATCGGCCAGGATCTGGCCATCCTCCAGGGTGATCAGGACCACGGGGATGCCGGGGATGTTGCCATCCTCATCGGTGGTGGTCATGCCGAAAACGAAAATATCCTCGGTGACGTTGTCCCAGATCATGACTGCGACAGCGCCTGCGTTCTCGGCATTGAATGCCTTTGCGGAGAAGGTGATGTCACCGCGGGAAACCACGGCGATCTTGCCCTCAACGATGGAGTTGCCATTCTCATCGTAGAAGTCCGCTTCCTCGCCCAGGCCGGGGACGATCACATACTCATATTCCTGTCCGGCCAGACTCTCCAGGGAGAAGTCAATGTACTCATACAGGTACTCCACGGACTGCATGTAGAACATGCTGCTGCCGTCGCCGATGGTAAAGTAGCTGCTGTAAACATAGGCGTTGTTTACGCTGCCGATACTCATGGCATTGATATAGGTGGAGGGAGAGGAAATGGTGGCGTTATCAATGTAAGTGGTGGGCTGCATATAGTAGCCGTAGTTGGAGCCGTAGGAGCTGGTGGCCTCATTGCCCGCAGCGACATCGACGATGATATCCGTCTCGGCGATCCGCTCGAACACGGAGTCGATCTCCTCGATGCCGGTGGAGCAGAAGCCTGCCTGGGTACCCAGGGACATATTGACCACATCAACGCCCATGGTCATGCAGTCCTCCATGGCCTCCAGGATGTCATACATGTTGGCACCGCCGGTGGAGCTGTCAAAGACCTTCATGACGATGATCTGTGCGTCGGGAGCCATACCCACAACACCGGAGCCCTCCAGATCGTTGGCGGCGGAAATACCGGCAACGTGGGTACCGTGGTCACCGATGCCGTCGGCATGGCTGACATTGGTGGTACCGGAGGAGTAGTTGAAGATGAAGGGCACCTTGGCGCTGAAATACAGATGGCCGGAGGTCAGGGTTCCGACATACTCCGCTTCCGCGTTCAGATCATACCGGTCCAGCATTGCCTGAACATCCTCCTGGGTCCAGGAGCGGTCAGTCATCGCGGGATCAGCGGCGAAGGAGGGATGATCCAGGTCCAGGCCGGTGTCCAGGATGGCAATGGTCATACCGGCGCCGGTGTAGCCCAGGTTCTGCCACACGTCGGAAACGGCGGACATCTGGGTGGAGGACACGGTGGAAGGATACATCACATCGGTGGTCTCGCACACGGAGTAGACAGGGCTGATGAATACGCTCTTGACGCCATCCATGGCAGCGATCTGCTCCAGATTGCCAAACTGCGTCTGCACGACAACAGCATTGGTCAGATAAGTGAACTGTGCCACGACCTCCAGGTCGCCGCCCTGCAGAACATCCTCTTCGATGGCAGCGATCAGCTCATCCTGATCGGCAGCCATGGCAGCGGTGGTCTTTGCGGGAACGTCACCGATGGAGCTGTACTTTTCCGCGGTGGGGTCCTTCTCCAGCACCACGAAAGCGGGGACCAGCTCGTCCTCGGCATAGTGGCTGGCGGCCTCCCGCAGAGCCTGGATGTAGTCAGGCAGCTCCGCGTCGGTGAGGATGACGGAAGTACCGTCCACGGCAGTGGCGACCCACTGTCCGTTCACCAGGTTCAGCTTATTGGTTCCGTTGACAATGTGGCTTGTATCATCTCTGATGGTCTTGATGCCGAGGGCATCCGCCGCAGAGGCGATCAGGCTGCTGAGCCAGTTGGAACCGGAGGAATGGGTTTCTTCCTGGATGGCGCCGATGCTTTCAGAAGCAGTGATCTGCACCGCGCTCGCGGCGGGGGCCAGAACACTGATCATCAGGCACACCGCCACGACCAGGCTAAGCAATCTCTTGCTGTTCATTAGGTTACCTCCTAGTAATTCGTTTTCCGCAGGAAAACAAAATGTTCTGCTGCGGAAACAGGGAAAGCGATTATCTGGCAACTTATAACACGCTTACCATATATTATAAATCCCAGAGAACCGATGTCAAAGAGAAATTTTGCACAGTATTTGCCCTCTCTTTGCCATTCTTTTGGTGATAGTAGCCAGATACTCCCATTTATTCAGCCCGGGTATTCATTTTCCCCTCCCCTGCCCCGGAATTTGCAAAAAGGACCTGCCCAAAGGCAGGTCCCCGCGGGTTTATTCAAGGGTCCAGTCGGACAGGTCCCAGCTATATTCCGTGACGGAGGAGATCAAGGTAAGCTCCATCTCCCCGTCTGAGCCGGTGCTCACTTCATAAGGAATATCAAAAGCTATGAACTGCCGCCCGTAGGAGTCTGTCACCAGGGCCGCCACCTCAACGGTTTCCCCTTCTTTCAGGTCCTCCAGCTTCAGCTCCGGCATCTTAAAGAACTGTCCGTCGGTGAAATCTCCGAGAAAATGCCCCGGTTTTTCGCAGGCCTCTCCCCAGCCGATCAGCTTCCGGTTCCGGAAAATGCCCACGCGGAATTCCGTGATCTGCGCATCGCCTTTCCACGCAGCACCCTTCCAGGCGGTGACATACCAGCTCTCCAGTGTCAGCTTGCCACCGCTTACATCGGCCCAAATCAGGTCATAATCCGTCAGATCCAGCTGGGGATAGCTTGCAGACAGCATCCAGGAATAGGTATCCAGCACCTGGGTCTTTCGGGTGCCGTCAGGCTCGACAAATACCACGGATACCGCAATACTGTCCGTCAGTGTCACTTCCGCTTCGCAGGTGAAGGCATTGCCGTCTGAAAGCGCAGCTTCAAATTCCTTTGGCCCATCACCGTGATCCACCAGGAACACCGCACTCATATTCTGGGTATAGGTTTTGGGGACCGCCTTCATGGAAATGGTGACGGTGCCGCTGCGGTAATCGGTACCGATCACCTGGGTGTTATACTCCGCGGTCAACTGATTCTGGGCCTTCAGGATCGCTTCCACCCTGCCCGCGATACCGCCTATCTGGGAGCTGACGGAGCTGCTGATATTGCTGACGGAGTTTTGCAGGCTGTTATACTGGCTGCTCAGCTGATCCATCCTGATAAAGAGCTGGATCACCACGGCCAGCAGCACACAGGCCGCGGCCACCCACGGCCACCTGCGCCGGGGCCTGGGCTCCGGCTGAGCCTCGATATACCGGCGGACGATCTGCTCCACCATATCCAGCTGGGCCTGACTCATGGCATCCTGCCCCGCCTGCTCCGGGCCGGTCTCATCCTCAACTCCCAGGAGCCAGCCGACGCTGACGGCAAACAGCTTTGCCAGTGCCACCAGCTTCTCGATCTCCGGCAGGGCTGCATCGGATTCCCATTTATAGATCGCCTGGCGGGATACGCCCATCTGCTCACCCAGGGCCTCCTGGGACAGGCCCATTTCCTTCCGTTTCTGCGCGATGCGCTGTCCAATGCTCATGATATCACTCCTTTCTGTGATGGTTCCAATATAGCATTTCATCCCCACAAATTCCACCAACCGGGACTTATCTTTTTGTCAACCAACGGTTAGCAGGGCCAATTTTTAATAAAAAGCAGGGCACTTCCCGTGGAAGTGCCCTGTGGGGAAACGAGAATTACACGCCGGAGTAAGCAGCGAAGCCGCCGTCGATGGGCAGCACCACGCCGGTAACAGCGGAGGAGAAGTTGTCATCGGTCAGGAACAGCATGCCGCCCAGCAGCTCAGCGGAGTCGACGAAGCGGCCCATGGGAGTGCCGGCCAGGATCTTGGCGGAGCGGGCGGTGGGGGTGCCGTCCTCGTTGAACAGCAGCGCGCGGTTCTGGTTGGAGACCAGGAAGCCGGGAGCGATGGCGTTGCAGCGGATGC
>CAZHEG010000019.1:0-10917 GCA_964531435.1 uncultured Oscillospiraceae bacterium
TCAACCAGGCCATGAAGGCCCGGGGCCTGATGAAGAAGGACATCGACTATGTGGTCAAGGACGGACAGATCATCATCGTGGACGAGTTCACCGGCCGCCTGATGTATGGCCGCCGCTATAACGAGGGCCTCCACCAGGCCATCGAGGCCAAGGAAAATGTGACCGTCGCCGGGGAAAGCAAGACCCTGGCCACCATCACCTTCCAGAATTTCTTCCGGCTGTATGACAAGCTTTCCGGCATGACCGGCACCGCCCTGACCGAGGAGGAGGAATTTGCCTCCATCTACCAGCTGGACGTGGTGGAGATCCCCACCAACAAGCCCGTCATCCGCGCCGACCATCCCGATGTGGTGTACAAGACCGAGGCCGGCAAGTACCGGGCCATCGTGGAGCAGGTGAAGGAGTGCAACGCCAAGGGCCAGCCGGTGCTGGTGGGTACCATCTCCATTGAGAAGAGCGAGCTGCTGAGCAGGATGCTGAAGAAGGAAGGCATCCGTCACAGCGTGCTCAACGCCAAGCACCACGAGCAGGAGGCCCAGATCGTGGCCCAGGCGGGCCATTTCGGCGCCGTCACCATCGCCACCAACATGGCGGGCCGCGGCACCGATATCATGCTGGGCGGCAACGCCGACTTCCTGGCAAAGGATGACCTGCGCCGCACTGAGCTTCCCGAGGAGCTGCTGGCGGAGGCCGACTCCTACGCAGAAACGGACAACGAAGAGATCCTGGCGATCCGGGCCAGGTATAAGGAGCTGCTGACCGTCCACAAGGCCGCCATCGAGAGCGAGGCGGATAAGGTGAAGCAGGCCGGCGGCCTGTTCATCATCGGCACCGAGCGCCACGAATCCCGCCGTATCGACAACCAGCTCCGGGGCCGTGCCGGCCGTCAGGGCGATCCCGGCGAGAGCCGCTTCTACCTGAGCCTGCAGGATGACCTGATGCGCCTGTTCTCCACCGACCGGGTCATGGGCATGATGGATTCCCTGGGCCTGGATGAGGACACCCCCATCGACGCAAAGATCCTCTCCGGTGCCGTGGAAAACGCCCAAAAGACGGTGGAAAGCCGCCATTTCCGCTCCAGAAAGAACGTTCTGGAGTACGACAACGTGATGAATACCCAGCGTGAGATCATCTACGCCCAGCGCCAGAAGGTGCTGGACGGCGAGGACCTGCGGGAGAATATCCTCAGCATGCTCCGCCAGGTGCTCCAGGGCTATGATGCCGATGGGCTGAGACGGTTCGAGGGCATCTTCTATCCCAAGGGCGCCGTCACCGAGGAGCCGGACACCGAAAAGCTGTACGAAATGGCTGTAAATACCTATGAGCGCAAGGAAGCCGCCCTGACCCCCGCCATCATGCGGGAGCTGGAGCGTGTGGTCATGCTGCGGGTGGTGGACGAATACTGGATGGACAACATCGACGCCATGGACGACCTGAAGCAGGGCATCGGTCTGCGGGCCTACGGCCAGCATGACCCGGTGGTGGCCTATAAGGAAGAGGGCTACCAGATGTTTGAGGCCATGATCGAGGCCATCCGGGAGGAGACGGTGCGCCGCCTGTTCCTGGCCCAGATCAAGCCCCAGCAGGAGGTCAAGCGCCAGAAGGTGGCCAAGGAGGTGGGCACCAACACCCCCGCCGACAAGGCTGTGAAGAAACAGCCCGTCCGCAACGCGGCGAAAAAGGTGGGCCCCAATGATCCCTGCCCCTGCGGCAGCGGCAAGAAATATAAGAAGTGCTGCATGCAGAAGGATAAGCTGGCGGATTAAGGAACGCACCAAAGCCTCCCCTGTGTAAGGGGAGGTGCCCCAAAGGGGCGGAGGGGTTGCCATGGAATATAAGCACAACGCAAATCTGGTTTCAAACGCAAAACAGCTTCGCAAGAACATGACCAAAGAAGAGCGACATCTATGGTATGACTTTCTCCGAAATTATCCTGTTCGATTCCAAAGGCAGAAGGTATTAGGAAAATACATCGCTGATTTTTACTGTGCCAAGGTCAATCTGGTAGTTGAACTGGATGGCTCCCAGCATTATGAACCGATAGGATCAGAGAAGGATATTGAACGTACAAATTATCTACAACAGTATGGGTTAACTGTTATAAGAATACCTAACAACGAGGTCATGCAAAACTTTCTTGGGGTTTGCGAATATATTGACCTGTTTGTAAAGCAATCCCTCAGTCAGCTTCGCTGACAGCTCCCTTTACACAAGGGAGCCTTGAGGCGCTGCCGCGCCACGGCAACCATCGAACTATGGGTGAACAATTATGTCCATAATTACACAAAAACAGGGAACATTAGAATATCTGACCGCGGAGGGAATCACCACGCCCCATTGCTTCACCACCCGGCTGGGCGGTGTCAGCACCGGATACCTGCAGAGCCTGAATATCGGCATGCACCGGGGCGACCTGCGGGAAAATGTGGAGAAAAATTTCCGGATCCTGGGGAAGGCCATTGGCTTCGACACCCGGAACCTGGTGCTCACCCACCAGATCCACACGGATCTGGTGCGCCGGGTCAGCCGCCGGGACAGCTGGGGCGTTGACCACCATGAGTATCCCGAGTGCGACGCCCTGATCACCAATGATCCCGGCACCGCGCTGGTGGTATTCACCGCGGACTGTACGCCCATTCTGCTCCATGACCCCGTCACCGGGGCGGTGGGCGCGGCCCACGCGGGCTGGCGGGGCACCGCTGCCGACATTGCCGGCAAGACCGTCCGGGCCATGGTCCGGGAATTTGGCTGTGACCCGAAGAACATCCGCGCCGCCATCGGCCCCAACATCGCCCAGTGCTGCTTTGAAACGGACCGTGAGGTGCCCGCCGCCATGGTGGATGCCTTTGGCGGGGAGGCGGAAAAGTGGATCCGCCCCGTGGAAGATAAATATTATGTAAACCTAAAAGAGATCAACGCCCTGGCGCTGCGCCGGGCGGGGGTGGACCGGATCGAGATCAGTACCGACTGTACCATGTGCCAGCCGGGGCGGTTCTGGTCCCACCGATACACCCGGGGCCTGCGGGGCTCCCAGGGTGCCATTATTTGCTGCAAGGAGGTACAGCCGTGAGGCGCATTCTTTCGCTGCTTTTGATCCTCAGCCTGGCGCTGTGCCTGTTTTCCGGCTGCCAGGAGGAGGAAGAAGCCTACGTCCCCACCGGGGATGCCCTGGATTCCGGCTCGGTGTCCGACAGCCCCGGGGTGAAAAACCCTGAAACGGTGGCGGAGATCACCCTGGCCTATTATCCCGAGGAATCCATGAACCCCCTCCAGTCCACGGACCTGACCAACCGGACCCTTTTCTCCCTGATCTATCAGGGCCTGTTCACGGTGGACCGGGACTATAACTGCAGCCCGGTGCTGTGCCGCAGCTACAATGTTTCCGCGGATATGAAGACCTACACCTTCTATCTGGAGAACGCCTATTTTTCCGACGGCACGCCCCTTTCCGCCAATGATGTGGTGGCCAGCCTGAAGGCGGCCCAGGAAAGCGGCTGGTATGGCTCCCGGCTGCGCCATGTGAGCGAGGTGAACCACTATGGCGATGCCGTGGTCATTGAGCTGGACACCGCCATGGAAAATCTGCCCATCCTGCTGGATATCCCCATCGTCAAGGCCTCCGAGGTGGAGGCTGCCCAGCCCCTGGGCACCGGCCCCTACCGCATGGACGGCAGCCAGCTGAAGCGTCAGGCGGGCTGGTGGTGCGCCGCGGAGCTGCCGGTAGCCTGCGATACCATTGCCCTGGTGGAGGCCCAGTCCGCCGCCGACATCCGGGACGAATTTGAATTCGGAAATGTCAGCCTGGTGACCACCGATCCCGGCGGACGGGATTACGTGTCCTTCCACAGCGATTACGAGCTGTGGGACTGCGAAACGGGCCTGTTTTTGTACCTGGTGGTGAATTCCGAAAGCCAGGTGTTCGCCAACAGCACCATCCGCTCCGCCCTGACCTATGTCATTGACCGGGATTCCATTGTGGAAACGGTGTACAGGGGCTTTGCAGACAGCGCCACCCTCCCGGCGTCCCCCAAGTCCCCGGTTTACAGCGCGGGCCTGGCGGCAAAGTACGGCTACGCGCCGGAGCGGTTCGAGGCCGCCCTGCAGGAGGCGGAGTTTGAGAGCGCAGAGATCACTCTGCTGCTGAACGCCGATTCCCCGGCCCGTGTCCAGGCGGGACAGATGATCGCCGATATGCTGGGGGAATACGGCTTCACCGTGACCATCACCAAGGCCAGCGGCAGCAATTTTACCAGCCTGCTGAAAAAAGGCAACTATGACCTGTACCTGGCCCAGACCAAGCTGTCCCCCAACATGGATCTGTCGGCCTTCTTCCTGGAGAAAACCGTGCTGAGCTACGGCGGCCTGGCAAATCCCAGCCTGCTGGCGGTGAGCCTGGAGGCTTTGGCCAATTCCGGCAACTACTTCACCCTTCACGAAATGGTGATGCAGGATGCCCATCTGCTGCCCATCCTGTTCCAGAGCAACGCGGTCTATGTCCGGCGCGGTTCCATCTCCGAGCTGAATCCCGCCCGGGATACCGTTATTTACTATGACCTTGGACGCACCCTGGCAGATGCCCTCAAGAGCGAATAAAATCAGGCCGCCCCGATTGGGGCGGCCCTTTTTCATTGACTTAGCAGCAGTTGTGCTCGCAGCCGCAGCCCTGGTTGCCGTTGCCGCAGAAGCAGAACAGCAGCAGGATGATCACGATCCACCACCAGTTGTTGCCGATGCAGGAGCAGATGCTATTGTTGTTGCCACACATAAGAATACCTCCAGAAGATTTTTTTGGAGCGGTTCGACGCTCATTCCATGGTATTCCGGAGGCGAAAAAATGTTACAGCTCCCGCAGGGCATCCACCAGCGCGGTTTTTCCGGCGGTCTTGCCGTCCTTCATCTTGATGACGCGGGCGGGGCAGCCTGCCACCACGGCGTTTGCCGGAACGTCGGCCACCACCACGGCACCGGCAGCCACCACGGCACCCTCGCCGATGCGGCAGCCCTCGATGATCACGGCGTTGGCACCGATGAGCACATTGTCCTCCACCGTCACCGGGGTGGCGGAGGCGGGCTCGATCACGCCTGCCAGCACCGCGCCTGCGCCCACGTGGCAGTTTTTGCCCACGGTGGCCCGTCCGCCCAGCACCGCGCCCATGTCGATCATGGTGCCATCGCCGACCACGGCACCGATGTTGAGGATCGCGCCCATCATGATCACCGCGTTTTTGCCGATGGTCACCTGCTCCCGGATGATGGCACCGGGCTCGATGCGGGCGGGGATGTCCTTCAGATCCAGCATGGGGATGGCGGAATTGCGGCAGCCGTTTTCAATTTCCACATGGCTGATCCGCTCTCCGGCGGCAGCCAGGGCGGGGGAAATGTCCTTCCAGTCGCCGAAAACGATCTTGCAGCCCGGGGCGGCGGGGAAAACGTGGCAGCCGGGGAAATCCACCGGCTCCTTTTCCCAGACGTACAGCTTCACCGGGGTCTTTTTTTCGGAGGTGCGGATGTATTCAATGATCTCGTATGCGTCCATATCGGTGCTCCTTCAAAGGTTATAACCGTATCCTACCATCTTTTCGGGGAAAAGGCAAGGGAAATTGACAGGGAGCGGGAAATGGACTATAATGGCACAAGAAACCAACGGGAGGAATTTGCCATGCAGATCATCCAGGACCGCCGCGCCCTGCACCGGATTCCGGAGCTGGAGCTTCACCTGCCCCAGACCTGTGAATATGTTTTGAATGCCCTTGCCGGGCTGCGCTGCCGGGTCTTTCAGCCCATTCCCAGCGCCGTCTGCGCCTGGTTCGACTTCGGGGGGCAGAGCGCCATCGCTTTCCGGGCGGATATGGATGCCCTGCCCATCACCGAGCGGACCGGGGCGGGCTACGCGTCCTGCCATCCCGGGCGGATGCATGCCTGCGGACATGACGGCCACACCGCCATGCTGCTGGAGCTGGCCCGGCGGCTGGACAAGAAAGAGGAGCTTCCCCACAATGTGCTGCTGATCTTCCAGCCCGGCGAGGAGAGCCCCGGGGGTGCCGCTGCCATTTGCCGCACCGGAGTGCTGCGGGAGTACGATGTTGAGGCGGTGTTCGGGGCCCACCTGTGGCCCGGCCTGGAAAAGGGTGTGGTGTTCGCCCGGGAAAATGAGATGATGAGCCACGGCTGCGAGGTGAATGTGGATATTTTCGGACGCTCCGCCCACATCGCCAAGGCATCCTCCGGCATTGATGCCATGGCTGCCGGATGTGAATTTCTGCGCCGGGCGGCCCAGGCGGAGGCGGCGTATCCACCCCACATCTACCGCCTGCTGAAATTCGGAAAAATGACCAGCGGCACCGCCCGCAATGCCATCTCCGACCACACCCGGCTGGAGGGAAGCCTGCGGGCCTTCCAGGATGAGGTGTTTGACGGTTTGCTGGGGAGCCTCTATTCCATCGCCGCCCAGCTGGAGGGGGAGATGGGCTGCCGGGTGGAGCTGACCCTGGCAGAGGGCTACCCCGCGGTGATGAATGACCCGGCGGTGTTCCGCAGGGTGAATGCCATCGCGCCTTTGGCGGAGCCCGGTTTGCCCAGCATGACCACCGAGGATTTCTCCCGGTATCAGCAGGAGGTCCCGGGGCTGTATGTGTGGCTGGGCGTCGGGGATACCCCGCCCCTTCACGCGGATGATTTTGATTTTGACGAGGATGTGCTCCGTGTCGGCGCGGATTTCTTCGAAAAGATCGCGGCGGAATATTGAATTTTACGTTGTCGCGCTGTTGCACCGCGCCAATTACAACGCATGTCATTGCGAGGAGCCGAAGGCGACGTGGCAAACCCCTATGGCTATGCAACGCAGAAAACAATCGAAACAGCGGCGTGGAAGATCCACGCCGCTGTTGATATGTTGGGGGAAAGCTGCCCTTATTTGTGCAGCTGCTTCTGCAGCCAATCCTTACCGTTGACAAAACGCTCCACAATGAAGGACACCACATAGTCACCTGCAGAGTTGACCATGGTGGCAGGGGGATCCACCAGGTTGCCCAGGGCCAGAGCGATGGGGTAGGCAATGGCCATCTGGTCCGGGAAGAACAGGGTGCACAGCACCAGCTCGCCGGTACCGCCGCCGCCGGGAATGCCGGACATGGCAACGGAGGAGAACACCGCCACGATGATGGCCAGGATGGCTTCACCGGTGCCGAAATCCTTGCCGAACACACCGAACAGGAATGCCACCTTGATGATGGCGCTCATGGCGGAGCCGTCCATGTGCATGGTAGCGCCCATGGGCAGGACCACGTTGGAAACCTCCTTGGAAATGCCGGTCTTTTCGGCGGCTTCCATGTTGGTGGGAATGGTGGCGACGCTGGAGCAGGTGCCGAAGGAAACGGCAGCGGGCTTGAACAGGTTCTTGAACATCACCTTCACGGCGCCCTTGCCGCCGCCGAAGCGGGCATACACGGGGAACATGGCGAACATATACACAAAGCACAGGCCGTAGTATACCAGCAGGGTCTTGCTGTAATCACCGATGAGCTGGGGGCCGTAGTTGGCGACCAGGCAGGCGAAGAAGCCAAAGAAGCCGATGGGAGCATAGTAGGAGATGATCTTGACCATATTCAGCAGAACGTCGGTAGCGTTCGCCAGGAACTTGGCAACCAGAGTCTCCTTGCCGCCGGACATCTGCACGCCGAAGCCGAAGAGGATGGCGAACACGATCAGGGGCAGAATGGCCCTGCGGCTCAGCAGCTCCACGAAATCCTCCTTGGTGAAGAAGGCGACAACCAGATCACCCAGGCCCATGGCCTGATCCACGTCGCCGGGGGTGGCTTCGTAGGAGCTGGACACCAGGGGAACGAAACGGCAGACGATGTACATGATGATGGCGGCGATGGAAGCGGTGACCAGGAAGGTGCAGACCGTAGCACCCATGAGCTTGCCGGCCCGCTTGGCGCTTTCCACGTTCGCCACGGCGGAGGCGATGGAGCAGAACACCATGGGAACCACCACGCAGAACATCAGATTGATAAACACGGTGCCCAGAGGCTCCAGAACGGTGGCACCGGGCCAAATGGCACCGACGATGCAGCCGGCGATGATGCCCACCAGCATGAACGTCAGGAAACCGTAATTTTTGATAAAGTTTTTCATTGATCTTACCTCCCGGTAATTTTCTGGGATTATCATACACCGCATCTCTTGCAAAATAAACGCAATTTATGCTATACTTATTGCAAATCGTGCTGCATAATGGAAAAATGCAATTTGGAGTTTATCGTTCCGGTTTGACATACAACAATGGCGGGCGGATATCATCCGCCTGCTGAGCGCCGGAAGGCGGCGCAAATATAGCTTCTGCCTGGGGGGAAGGTCCTGGCACGAAAAAACACCGTGTCATTGCCACGTCGCCTGGGGCGATACCATTTCGCGATGCTTCAAACCACATGGGAGGGACCTGGATGCCAGAAACAAATTACGAAAAACAGGGCTACCTTTTGGAGGATTTCCGGCTGTTTCACCTGAAGGGTGCCGCGGGAATCCAAACGGAATACCACTACCATGAGTTTTGCAAGGTGCTGCTGCTATTAAGCGGCACCGGCGGCTACTGGGTGGAGGGGCAGTACTATGCCCTGCAGCCCGGGGATGTGGTGCTGGTGGGCAGCCACTGCGTCCACCGCCCGGATTTTGAGGCGGGCAGCCCCTACGAGCGGGTCATCATCTACATCTCCCCGGATTTTCTGCGCCGCTCCTCCGGGCCGGACTGCGACCTGACGGACTGCTTCACCGGCAAGTGGGGCCATGTGCTGCGCCCGGACCGGGAGCATGGGCGGCAGCTTCAGCAGATGGCCTGGGAGCTGGAGCGGGAGCTTTCCGGCAGCGGCTACGGCAGAGTTCTGCGGAGCACCGGGCAGCTTCTGGGCCTGCTGGTGGAGACCGGGCGGGGCTTTTTGAATGGCGGAGCCCTGCAGCCCGGTGTGCTGCGGCCGAAAAATGACCGGGCGGCAGCCATTATGGATTATATCGACAGCCACCTGACGGAGGAGCTGTCGGTGGCCTCCATCGCCGAGCAGTTTTACCTCAGCAAATACCACATGATGCGCCTGTTCCGCAGCGGCACCGGCACCAGCATCAATGCCTACATCACCCGCCGGCGGCTCCTGCTGGCCCGGGAATTGATCGGACAGGGCCTCAGCGCAACGGAAAGCTGCTTCCGCTCCGGCTTCGGCAGTTACAGCTCCTTCACCCGCAGCTACGGCGCCTTCTTCGGCACCACCCCAACGGGGCGGAAATACGCCGCCCGGGCCATGGAGGAGAGCTTCGAATAACGCCGTCATATTTTCCCAAAGGGGGCATAAAATGCCCCAAGGGAGGGATGGACATGATGGACGAAACGCTGCAGATGCCCCATTCGATGACGCTGAAGGACCGGAAAATACTGACCATGACCGGGGTGACGGAGGTGGTCAGCTTTGACGATACCGCCGTGGTGCTGCGCACGGGGCTGGGGGATCTGCTGGTCCAGGGAAACGGACTGCAGCTAAAGACCCTTACCCTGGAGGGGGGCCAGGTGGCGGTGGAGGGCAATGTGTCGGCCCTGATCTATGAGGAAAAACGGCAGTCCGGCGGCCTGCTGCGCCGCCTGATGGGATGACGCAGACCACCCTTGCAGCCCTTCGGGCCGCGGTGCTGATGGGCGCGGCTCTGGGGGCGCTGTATGGCTTTTTGCGGCCCCTGCGGCCCCGCCTGACGGCCCTCGCCGATGGGGTTTTCGTGGTCTGCTGCGCCGCCTGCTGGGTGTATCTGTGCTTCGGTGTCTGCGCCGGGGATATCCGGCTGGGCTACGTGGCGGCGGTCATGCTGTGCGCTGCCGGCTGGGAGACCACCCTGGGCCGCCTTTTGAACCCTGTTTTTCGGCTTTTTTGGCTTCCACTGAAAAAATTTATTGCATTTTTCAGCAAAAATTTGAAAAAACTATTTGCATATGTGAAAAAATGGGTTACAATATACAGTGCAGAAAAAGTCACTGAAGGAGGCGGCGCCCATGGAGAAAATATGGCAGAAGCTGAAGCGGATCCGCGTGGTATACCGCCGGAGCACACCGCTGATGAAAACGGCAGTGGTTTCCGCCATCGTCCTGTCCGTGGCGGCGCTGCTGGTGCTGCAGCTGACCATCACCGCCACAGAAAACCGCACCAAAGAGCTGGCGGAGCAGGCGGCGAAGCTGGAGCAGGAAAATCAGGACCTGAACGAAAAGATCGACAATCTGGGCTCCGCGGACAGCGTGGAGCAGATCGCAAAGGATGAGCTGGGTCTTGTGGATCCGGATAATGTCATCATCGAACCAGAGGAATAATTTTTTGGAGGAAGCAGATAAAACATGGAGTTAACCGTCGGCGCAATTTTAGAGGGTAAAGTCAAGTCCATCACCAACTTCGGCGCGTTCATCGCTCTGCCGGAGAACAAGACCGGCATGGTACATATTTCCGAGGTGGCCAATGCCTACGTCAGCGACATCCGCGCCCACCTGACCGAGGGCCAGGATGTGAAGGTCATGGTCATTGGCAACGAAAACGGAAAGATCAATCTGTCCATCAAGCGGCTGGAGGCCAAGCCCCAGCAGCCCAACGACCGCCCCCGGGGCAACAACAATTACCGGAGCAATAATGGCGGCGGACAGAGCCAGCAGCCCAACCGTGCCCCCAAGGCACCGACCCCTCCCCCCGCTCCCAAGACCGCTGACCAGCTGTTTGAGGAGAAGCTGAAGGCCTTCATGTCCGAATCGGATACAAAGCTCAGCTCCATGCGCGCGGACCACCGCACCAAGAGCAGAAGAAGATAAGCTGCAAGGCTGCTGCAAAAACCGCAGCAGCCTTTTCCCTTGTCAATGCAGGGGCGGATATCATCCGCCAGCCGCACGCGCCAAAGAGATCC
>CAZHEG010000020.1:0-10859 GCA_964531435.1 uncultured Oscillospiraceae bacterium
GCAAGCCGCCGCCCTACGGTATTACCTCCAGGTGAACGATAAACTGAAATTTGAATCAATCTTTCCTACGAAAGGAAGTCTTTTATTTGGATACTTTAATTTCCAACGTCACCATTGTGACCATGAATGAAAAGATGGAGGTGCTGTTCGGCGCGTATCTCGGCGTTCAGGACGGCAAGATCGCCTTCATCGGCAAATCCGCTCCCACGGAGCAGCCCCAGACCATCATCGACGGCACCGGCATGGTGCTGATGCCCGGTCTGGTGAACTGCCACACCAGCCTTGCCACCACGGTGCTGCGCAGCTACTGCGACGACCTGACGGGCCGGGAAGCCCTGGACGAGCAGCTGCGCCGGGAGGACAAAATGGACGCCCGGGCCGCCAAGGCCGCTGCCCTGCTGGGCATTGCCGAGTGCCTGCGCTTCGGTGTGACCTCGGTTTCCGACCTCTACTATTACCCCGACGCCACCGCGGAAGCCGTGGCGGAGAGCGGCATAAAGGCCAACATCGCCCTGAGCTCCTACCGCTTTATCGACCAAAACGAGGACTTCGATTTTGAGACCGATGAGCAGTGCGCCGAGCTGCGCCGGGTGACAGAAAAGTGGCACGGCCACGATGACGGACGCATCCGCATCGACGCCGGCATCTACGCCGAGTACACCAGCAACTACAAGCTGTGGGAGGGCCTTGTGGGCTACGCCGTGGAGCAGGGCCTGGGCTTCCAGCTGCACCTGGCCCAGACCCAGGGCGAGGTGGACAGCTGCCTGGACCGCACCGGTCTGGGCCCCGCGGAGCTTATGAGCTGCCACGGCGTTTTCAACGTCCCCGTCACCGCCGCGGGCTGCGCCTGCCTTTCCCCCGAGGAACAGAAGATGATGGGCAAGAAGAAGGCCACCGCCGTCTGCTGCCCCCTGGATGCCGCCAAAAACGGCACCCCCGTCACCCCGGTGCTGGACTGTGTCAAGGCCGGCATGAACGTGGCGCTGGGCACCGGCGGAGCCATCGAATGCGGCAACCTGGACCTGTTTGAGGTCCTGCGGGGCACCGCCATGGCAGTCCGCTCTGCCGCCGGCGACGCTGCCGCCCTGCCCGCCTCCGCCGCGCTGATGATGGCCACAGTCTGCGGTGCCAGAGCCCAGGGCCGTGCGGAAAGCACCGGCATGATCAAGGTGGGCATGGATGCCGACCTGTGCCTGGTGGATTTCTCCGCTCCCCACCTGATGCCCTGCCACAATGTGATGAACGCCCTGTGCTTCAGCGCCAAGGGCGGCGACGTTGCCATGACCATGGTCCGGGGCAAGATCCTGTACCGCAGCGGCTGTTTCCCCACCATTGACCTGAAGCAGGTGGTCGGTGAGCTGACCAGCTACGCCATTCCGAAGCTGTTTGCTCCTGACGAACAGTAAAACCACCGAACCGGCCGACAAGGAGTTTATCATGTCCGAAACACCCAAGAAGCAAAGCTTCCTCCATGGCACCGTGCTGCTGGCAATGGCCACCGCCATCGTCAAGGTCATCGGCGCCCTGTATAAGATTCCCCTCAACGCCATCATCGGCGAGCAGGGCTTCAGCTACTACAACACCGCCTACGAGATCTACACCGTCCTGCTGATGATCTCCACCGCGGGCCTGCCTGTGGCCATGAGCCGCATGGTCTCTGCCGCCAGCTCCCTGGGCCACTACCGCCAGGTGCGCAAGGTCTACACCGTGGCCCGAACCATTTTCCTGACCCTGGGCCTCATCGGCGCGCTGCTGATGACCCTGCTGTGCAAGCAGCTTGCCGCCTTCCAGGAGCAGCCCGACGCCTGGGCCGCCATCGCGGCGCTGGGCCCCTCCTGCTTCCTCATCTGCCTGATGAGCACCTACCGCGGCTTCTTCCAGGGCCAGGGCAATATGCTGCCCACCTCCGTGTCCCAGGTGCTGGAGGCCGTGGTGAAGCTGGTGGTGGGCATCGCCGCGGCGGTGCTGCTGCTGTGGTATACCAAGAGCTTTTCCCTGGCAGCCGGCGGCGCCATCTTCGGCGTCACCTTCAGCTGCCTGGTTTCCTCCGTCTACCTGAACCACTGCTTCCGCAAGGCCTATAAGGACCTGCCCCAGACCGGGGAGGAGGTCCAGAGTGCGGGACTCATTGCAAAGACCCTGCTCTCCATCGCGGTGCCCATCACCATCGGCTCCGCCGGATTGCAGATCCTGACGGTGATGGAGACCAAGATCTACATGAGCCGCCTGCTTGAAACTCTGACCCAGGCCCAGGCAGATACCCAGAAGGGCATTTACAACATGTGCCAGACCATTTATAACATGCCCGTGTCCTTCATCTACCCCATCACCATCAGCATCATCCCCGCCATCACCGCCAGCCTGACCACCGGCGACCACAAGGCCGTGAAGGCCACCGAGGAGTCCGCCGCCCGGATCACCGCCCTCATCGCAGCCCCCTGCGCCGTGGGCCTGGCAGTCCTTGCGGGCCCCGTTACGGGCCTTTTGGGCGGCTATACCGGAGAGAAGCTGGCCCTGTCCACCTCGCTGATGATGGTTCTGGGCTGCTGCATCGTGTTCAACTCCACAGTGCTGCTGACCAACGCCATTATGCAGGCCCACGGCCACGTGAACCTGCCGGTGATCAATATGTTCATCGGCGGCATCATCAAGCTGGCGGTCATCGCCATCCTGACGGGCAACCCCGCCATCGGCATTCTGGGCGCGCCTCTGGGCTCGCTGCTTTGCTACATCTGCATCACCGTGCTGAACCTTGCAACCATGCGCCGTGTCCTGCCCCAGGCTCCGGCCATCGCCAAAAATCTGCTGCGGGCCATCCTGTCCGCCCTTCTCATGGGCGTGGCGGTGTACGGCGTGTATCAGGGCCTGCTCCTCCTGCTGGGAGCCGACGTGAGCCGGATCATCACCTGCGGTGTGCCCATCGCGGTGGGCGTGGCGGTCTACGTTGTGGCAGCCATCAAGCTCCGGGCCATCACCCGGGAGGATTGCCTGCTGCTCCCGAAGGGCGAGAAGATCGCAAAGCTCCTCCACCTGTAAAAACAGCAAAAACGCCCCGGATCTCCGGGGCGTTTCGTATGCTATACAGCAGCTTGGGGTTTATCCTGCGATTACCACAATCGTTGTCATCCCGACCAAGGCGAAGCGGCGTGGAGGGATCTACGCACTTATGGTAACATTTGTGGCAAAATCGGTGCCAAGATCCCTCGGCTCCCATTCGGTCGCTCGGGATGACAGCAATTTTGAAACTTTGCAACACTGAAATTTGAACCCTGAAACAAGGGAAGGGTGCGTTTTGCAACGCACCCAGTCATTATAAAAAAATCCCACACCTGTCCTTCGGACAAATGTGGGATTTTATTGGCGACCCCGAACGGACTCGAACCGTCGACCTCCAGCGTGACAGGCTGGCGTGCTAACCGACTGCACCACAGGGCCAGGTGGTGAACCGGGTTGAATTATAACAGATAAAATTGGTTTTGTAAAGACCCAATTTATGTTTTTTTCATCTTTTTTAGCACATGGACCTGGATGGGCACCGCGCACAGCAGGGTCAGCAGATCCGCGCAGGGCTGCGCCAGCTGGACGCCCAGCATGCCAAAGGCCGCCGTCAGCACCAGCACCGCGGGAATGAAGAACACGCCCTGCCGGGCCACTGCCAGGAAGGTGGCGGGCACCGTCTGGTTGGTGGACTGCTGCATCATGTTGCTCATCACGATCCAGCTCTGGGCCGGGAAGGTCAGGCACTGCAGCCGCAGCGCCAGGGTGCCGTACTGGATGACCGTGGGATCATCCCGGAACAGGCTCACCAGCTGGGGCGCGAAAATGAAGCCCAGGGCGGCAATGGCCGTCAGCGCCACCGCAGACACCCGGACGCAGAACCAGAAGCCCTTCTTCACCCGGTCGATCAGCCCCGCGCCGTAATTAAAGCCGCAGACCGGCTGGAAGCCCTGTCCGAAGCCCAGCATGGCAGACGCGCCGAAGAAGGTGATCCGCTGCACCACGCTCATGGCGGCGATGGCTGCATCACCGAAGGGGCCGGCGCAGTGGTTCAGGGCGATGGTTGCGAAGGAGGACAGGGCCTGCCGGGCCAGGCTGGGGAGGCCGCCCCGGAGGATCATGTAATAGTACTCCCACTTCAGCCGGAAATTGCGGATGCGGATGCGGATATTGCTGCCCCTGCCGCAGCCCAGGAGCAGCAGCACAAAGCTGACCGCCTGGCTGATGCTGGTGGCAAGGCCCGCCCCCGCCACGCCCATGTCGAACCCAAAGATCAGAATGGGATCCAGGATGATATTCAGCACCGCGCCGGTGGTGATGCCCACCATGGCGTACATAGCACCGCCCTGGAACCGCAGCTGGTTATTCAGCACGTAGGACGCGATCATAAAGGGGGCGCCCAGCAGGATCATCTGCAGGTAGGACTCGGTATAGGGCAGGATGGTTTCCGTAGAGCCCAGCAGATAGGACAGGGGCTCCAGGAATACCGTGCCGCCCACGCAGATCAGCACACCAACGGCAAGGGCGGAGAAAAAGCCGGTGGCTGCCATCTCACTGGCGCTGTCGTAGTCCTTTTTGCCCAGGGCCCGGGAAATAAAGGTGCCGCTGCCCTGACCGAAGAAGAAGCCCACCGCCTGGATAATGGCCATCATGGAGAACACCACGCCCACCGCGCCGGTGGCGGCGTTGGATTTCAGCTGCCCGACGAAGAAGGTATCCGCCATGTTATAGAAGGCAGACACCAGCATGCTGACGATGCAGGGCACCGCAAGCCGGCAGATCAGCTTCTCCACCGGGGGCTCTGTCATATCGCGGTATTTTTTCTCCTGGCTGTCCATGTGATCGTCCTCTTTCTCTGTATCTTTTACAATATTATATTGCCTTCCGGCGGGATTTGTCAAGGCAGGGGAATCGCCGCCGCATAGTATCATTTTTTGGCCCGGGCCACAAGATGCTGTGCCGTGCCAAAAAACATGACGGATTTTGTCAAAATTTCATGGGGCGAAAACCGTTGAGAACACCCGGAAGCTATGCTATAATGGCTGTAACTGACGATTTATGAGGTAATCCCATGAACATAGAACAAGTGACTGTTCCCGCAGCCGACCTGCACCGGCTGCTTGCCAGTGCCAGCGGCGACGCGGCGCTGCTCTACCTGTACATCCACAGCGGCAATGACCCCCAAAACGCCGCCCAGTCGCTGAACCTGACCCCCAGCCGCTGCTCCTGTGCGGCGGCAACCTTGCGCCAGCTGGGCCTGTGGCCCGAGGAGCGGCGCTGCCCCATCATGCCCGGCGAACGCCCCGTCTACACCGAGCGGGATGTGCTGGAGGCAATGGACGGCGACAGCTCCTTCCGGCTCCTGTACGGCGAGGTGCAGCGGCTCATGGGCCGCACCCTGAACACCGAGGAGCTGAAGATTCTTTTGTCCTTCGAGCGGTATCTGGGCCTGCCGGCGGAGGTCATCTCCGTTCTGGTGTCCTACTGCAGAGACCGGGCCCGCCAGAAGGGCAGCCTGCGCAACCCCAGCCTGCGGACCATCGAAAAGGAAGCCTACCGCTGGGCGGAGCAGGGCATCGACACCCTGGAGGAGGCCGGTGCCTTCATCTACGCCCAGAATGTCCGCAATTCCCGCCTTTCCAACCTGATGCGCCTGCTGCAGATTCGTGGCCGCTCCCTGACGGCGGCGGAGGAAAAGTACGCCCAGAGCTGGCTGGATATGGATCTGCCCGACGAGCTGATCTCCATGGCCTACGAGCGCACCTGCATCAACACCGGCGGCCTGAACTGGCCCTACATGAATAAAATTCTCAGCAGCTGGCATGCCTCCGGACTAAAGACCCCGGAGGAGATCCACACCCGGGACCGCAAACCCGGCGATCGAAGCAGCGGCGGCCCCCGGACACTGGATGCCGAGGAGCAGGCCGCCATCGCCAAAATGCTGCAGGAGGGATAAGATATGGCATACAGCAAAGAGATCGTCCGCAAGGCCCGTGAGCGTCTTGCCACCGCCAAAGCGGACCGGGAATCCGAAAATCAGGCCCATCTGATGGAGGCCTACCAGCGCCTCCCCCGCCTGCGGGAGATCGACAGCCTGCTGCGGCGCACCATGGCCGCGGCTGCCCGGACTGCCTTCACCCAGGGCATTGACGTCCAGGCCGCCATGGAGGAGGTCAAGCAGAAAAATCTGGCCCTGCAGCGGGAGCGGGAAGCGCTGGTGCAGCTCCATTTTGAGGAGGGCTTCCTGGATGACAGCCCCATCTGCGAGCTTTGCGGCGGTTCCGGCTACATCGGCACCAACATGTGCGAGTGCCTGCAGGAGCTGTGCCGCCAGGAGCAGAAAAAGGAGCTGAGCCTGCTGTCCGGCAGCAAGGAAAGCTTCTCCCAGTTCCGCCTGGACTATTACAGCGACCAGTATGACCCCAAATTCGGTGCCAGCGCCCGGATGATCATGGAAAAGACCCTGTCCGCCTGCCGCAGCTACGCCGCCTATTTCTCCCTCCGGTCCGAAAATCTGCTGTTCTCCGGCGATACAGGCCTGGGCAAGACCTTCCTTTCCGCCTGCATCAGCCGGGTGGTCGCCGACCGGGGCTACTCCGTGGCCTACGAAAGCGCCCCCCACCTGTTTGCCACCCTGGAGCGGGCCCGGTTCAACAATGACGAGGAGGCCCGGGAGGAATCCAAAAAGTATACCGCCTGCGACCTGCTGATCGTGGATGACCTGGGCACCGAGATGCCGGGCCAGTTCGTCACCGCGGCGCTGTACTCCCTGATCAATGACCGGCTGCTCGCCGGCAAGCCCACCATCATCTCCACCAACCTGAACACCGAGGAGTTCGCCCGCCGCTACTCCCCCCAGATCGCCTCCCGGCTCAAGGGCAGCTACCGCCGCCTGGCCTTCGTGGGCGAGGACATCCGGGTGATGAAGAACCGATGAAAACAGGCATTTTATTCGACCTGGACGGCACCCTGCTGGATACTCTGGCAGACCTGACCGATGCCACCAACTATGCCCTGGCCCGGTTCGGCTGCGGGGAGCGGAGCATGGAGTATATCCGCAGCATCATCGGCAACGGTGCCCTGCGGCAGATCACCCTGGCCCTGCCGCCGGACAGTCCCCACGACCCCCGGGAGGTCCTGCCGGTCTACAAGGCCTACTACCAGTCCCACTGCAACATCAAAACCGCCCCCTACCCCGGCATTTTGGATGCATTGGAGGAGCTGGGCAGGGATCATCCCCTGGGAATTGTCACCAACAAGCCCCATGGTGCCGCCGCGCCGCTGTGCCATGCCCATTTCCCCGGCGTTTACGCCCTGGGCGAGGAGCCGGGCTGTCCCCGCAAACCGGAGCCGGACATGGTGAAAAAGGCCATGGCCGCCCTGGGCGTCAGCCGCTGCATCTACGTCGGCGACAGCGAGGTGGATATCCGCACCGCGGAAAACGCCGGCATGCCCTGCCTCAGTGTCACCTGGGGCCTGCGCTCCAAGCAGCAGCTGGAGGAAGCCGGGGCCCAATATTTCTGCCATGACCCGCGGGAGCTCCCCGGGGCCATCCGGCAGCTGATCCGCAGCCTTTGAAGCGGATCCATACAGCATATACTTACAGAATGAGGTAAACCATGGCAAATGAATTTTACGCCCTGCTGGGGCGGATGCGCTATATCACCCGCTGGGGCCTGATGCGCAATTCCTTCGTTGAAAATGTTCAGGAGCACAGCCACCAGGTGGCGGTGCTGGCCCACGCCCTGGCGCTGATCCGCCGGGATATCCTGAAGCTCCCCGGGCCCGACCCGGACCGCTGCGCCGTGGCCGCGCTGTACCACGACGCTTCCGAGACCCTCACCGGCGACATGCCCACCCCCATCAAATACTACAACCCCGAGATCAAGGATGCCTACAAGCAGGTGGAGCACATCGCCGCCCGGCGGCTGCTGACCATGATCCCCGAGGAGCTGCGCGCCGTCTATGAGCCTCTGGTCATGGAAAGTGACGAAGCGGTGGGTACCATCGTCAAGGCCGCGGATAAGCTCTCCGCCCACATCAAGTGTCTGGAAGAGCAAAAGGCGGGCAATACGGAGTTTGACTTCGCCGCCGAGCAGACCTGGAAATCCATGGAGGAGCTGGACCTGCCGGAGCTGAACTGGTTCCTGGCTCACTGCCTGACCCCCTTCACCCTGAATTTGGACCAGCTTTAAGGCGAACCGTCCCACTTGACGGAAGCCGAAATCTGTGCTATCCTAAATTGACCCCGCCGGTGTGGTGGAACAGGCAGACACAAGGGACTTAAAATCCCTCGCCGTAAAAAGCGTACCGGTTCGATCCCGGTCACCGGCACCATAAAAAGGGCGCGTTGCAAAACGCGTCCTTTTTGCGTTTCACGCACGTCATTGCGAGGAGCCGAAGGCGACGTGGCAATCCCGTGGATATTTTGGGGCGCGGCAGGCGGATCATATCCGCCCCTACATTGACGTATGTCACATCGGTATTTGAAACCGCAATTTATGACCCTGTCCGTTACCGGCCGGGTTTTCCTTTTGCCGGGAAAAACAGTAGCTTTTTCCAATGATCCGGGTTATAATGGACCCATCCAATCAAGAGGAGGATCTTCATGAAAAAGGGTTTGAAAATAGTTTTGACCGTTTTGCTGATCATCGCCGTCCTGGTGGGCGCGGTGGTGGGCGGCATGCTGCTCTATTCCAATGCCTATGACGTCCCCGATCAGCCTGACAACATCACCAACTCCACCGGCCTGGTGAAGGCCAGCGGCCGCAGCCTGTACGATCCCCAGGGCAGCGAGCTGCACCTGACCGGCCTGAACGCCGGACAGATCCTGCTGCAGGAGGGCTGGATGAGCCCCTTCTCCCTGGAGCCGAAGCGCAATGAGGACGGCTCCTACGTCAAGGATGCTGACGGCAACATCCAGTACCCCGAATTTACGGAGTCCGACTTCCGGGCAGGCCTTGCCTCCAACCCCAATCTCCAGGGCTATGACCTGGAGGAGCTGATGGCCTACTACTGGAGCTGCTTCTTCACCGAGGAGGACTTCCGGATCATCGCCCAGGAGCTGGAGCTGAATGTGATCCGCCTGCCCTTCTACTACCTGAACATTCTCAACGATGACTACTCCCTGAGATCCGAGGAGGATGCCTTCGCCTACCTGGACTGGTTCGTGGAGACCGCGGGCAAATACGGCCTGTACATCATCCTGGACCTCCACGGCGCCCCCGTGACCCAGAACGGCTACGAGCACTCCGGCAATTACACCGGCGAGCCCCTGCTGTGGGACGATGAGGAAGCCATCGCCGCCACCGTTTCCCTGTGGGAATTTGTAGCCCGGCACTACACCGAGACCCGGCCCGACCTGGGCAAGTGGATCGCGGCCTACGATATCCTCAACGAGCCCACCTCCACCTACGACGGCTCCACCACCGAGGAGTGCTGGGAGGTCTTTGACCGGATCTATGACACCATCCGCGCCCTGGAGGACAACCACGTCATCGCCATGGAGGGCTGCTGGGGCTTCAACACCCTGCCCGATCCCGCCGAATACGGCTGGGAGAATGTGATGTACGAGTACCACTGGTACAACTGGTGGAGCAATATCCTCAGCTACGAAGCCTACACCGCCTATATGGATGCCCTGAATGTGGGCCTGGATTACGATGTTCCCGTGCTCATCGGCGAATTTACCTGCTTTGAGGATCCGGAAGCCTGGGATTATTGGCTGGGGCTTTTCGATGAGCGGGGCTACAACTGGACCATCTGGAATTACAAGTCCACCGTCACCGGCTGGTGGACCACCTCCTGGGGCGTGTATACCTGCCAGCTGAAGGCCGTCACCGAAAACGAGGACACCAAGTGCAACGTTGCCACCTGCACCTACGAGGAGTACATCGCCTTCTGCGAAAAGACCCGCACCGAAAACTGCGCCACCGGCACACTGTACCAGGTCCTCATGGACTATAAGGAGAATAACTGATTATTCTTCTCGGGAAAACCGGTTATATTATGACCGGGGCAGATTCTGATATCCCCCGGAAAAACCGCAAGATCCCCATTGCAAAGCCGACGCCGCTTTGCTATAATCAGGTTGTAAAAACACTACAACAATGGAGGTAACCGATATGGCTAACAAATATGCTGGCACCCAGACCGAAAAGAACCTGATGGCCGCCTTCTCCGGCGAGTCCGAGGCCCGCAACAAGTACACCTATTTTGCTTCCAAGGCCAAGAAGGACGGCTACGAGCAGATCGCAGCTCTGTTCCTGAAGACCGCTGACAACGAGAAGGAGCACGCCAAGCTTTGGTTCAAGGAGCTGGACGGCATCGGCACCACCGCCGAGAACCTGCTGTCCGCCGCCGAGGGCGAGAACTACGAGTGGACCGACATGTATGACGGCTTCGCCAAGACCGCCGACGAGGAAGGCTTCCACGAGCTGGCTGCCAAGTTCCGCCTGGTCGCTGCCATCGAAAAGCACCACGAGGAGCGCTACCGCGCCCTGCTGCACAACGTGGAGACCAAGCAGGTCTTCGAAAAGAGCGAGGTCAAGGTTTGGGAATGCCGCAACTGCGGTCACATCGTTGTGGGCACCGCCGCACCCGATATGTGCCCCACCTGTGCCCACCCCCAGGCCTACTTCGAGGTCAACGCCGAGAATTATTGATCCCCTATACGCAAATGGGCGCGTCCGCTATGGACGCGCCCTTATTTGTTGAACAATTTGGAGTTTATCGTGCAGTTGGATAACGCACCGAACCCTTGCCCCCCGCATTTATGAGGGGGGTGCCCCAGTTCGCAAACTGGGGCGGGGGGAGTCAAAAAAACGCAGATTTATTCGAACTCCCCCAGTCAAATTGCCTAA
>CAZHEG010000021.1:0-10854 GCA_964531435.1 uncultured Oscillospiraceae bacterium
CGGTGTCTTTGGCGGCGGGTTTACTTATGTACCGGGTTATGCTTCTCCAGGGCCATGACCAGCACCGGGATCAGGAGGATCTGGACGATGATGCCCGGAATCGCCGTGGTGACGGCTCCGGCCCAGAATGCGGAAAGGCCGAAGGCGGAAACATCAAGCCCCGCGCAGAGGAACCGGGCGAGACCCCAGACCAGACGGCCTGCCACCATGGCAGCCAGCAGGGAGATGTAGACAGAGCTTCTCTTCCGGGGGAGCTTGCTGTACAGCAGGCCGGAAACGGCGCCGTAGGTGGCCAGCTCAAAGGCCATGCAGATCGCCGCCGGGAACATGGGGGGCATGCCAAACAGAATCGAGCGGAGCACCGGGGCGATCAGTCCCACTGCCAGGCCCCAGGGCCATCCGCAGAAAAATCCGCACAGCAGCGCGGGAATGTGCATGGGACAGAGCATGGAGCCGATCTCGGGAACCTGCCCGGTGAGAAAGGGCAGCACCAGTGCCATGGCCAAAAACATTGCCGCCAGCACCAGGGTCTTTATTTTTGTGTTCTTCATGGGGTATCCTCCCTTTGCTTTGGTAAAGATTAACATTGCCCCCAGTATACCAGAGGAAAAACCGCCGCACAAGCCCCGTGGGGGGATATTTTCCGCGGTTTTTTAAGCCGCTTTTCCTTTGCAACCCCCCAGGGGGGTTGCGGGCGGAGCTTTTTTGCGGTAAAATAGCCAAAAACCGAAACAGGAGTTATGTATGGAAAAGAAGGAAATCGCCGCGTTTTTCGACCGCTGCGCCCCCTGGTGGGACGACGATATGATCCGCAACGAGGAGATCATCGCCGCCATTTTGAATAACGGCGGCATCAAAGAGGGTGCCCATGTGCTGGACGTGGCCTGCGGAACCGGTGTGCTGTTCCCGGACTACCTGAAGCGGGGTGCCGCCTCCGTCACCGGCATCGACATCTCCCCGGAGATGGTGAGGATCGCCCGGGAGAAATTCCCGGAGGTCAGCGTCATCTGCGGCGATGTGGAGGAAACGGCGTTCGACCGGAAATTTGACGCGGTCATGGTCTACAATGCTTTTCCTCATTTTTCCGACCCGGCCCGGCTGATCGGGGTGCTGGCAAACCTGACGAAGCCCGGCGGAAAGCTGTCCGTGGCCCACGGCATGAGCCGCGACGCCCTGACCAGCCACCATTCCGGCAGAGCCAGCACCGTGTCCATCGACCTGCTCCATGAGAGGGAGCTGGCGGCCCTGTTTGAGCCCTATTTCCATGTGGATGTGATCATCTCCACCGACCGGATGTACCAGGTCAGCGGCGTCCGCCGGGAGGGGGAAGTCCACAGCCATGGCGGCTATGCTCATTCCCATACCCACAGCCACCCGGACCATGACCACGACGGCGGGCAGTCTTCCATGGAGGAGCTGCTGGCGCTGCTGAAATATATGGTGCGCCACAACGATGCCCACGCCCAGGAGCTGGCGGAGCTTGCGGGCCGGATGAAGGATGCCGGAAGCTCCGGAGCCTGCGGGCGGATCATGGATGCCGTGGCGGATTTTGACATGGTCAATGCAAAGCTGGATGCCATTTTGAAGGATCTGACCGCTATGGAACGGTAAGCTGAAACCCATTGCTATATGAAGAACCGGCATCCATGGGGATGCCGGTTCTTGTGTCAGTTATTCAGGTTTTTCCGGGCCGCGGAGGGCATCAGCTTTACGGTGGCAGAGACCGGCACGGCAGGATCCCGTTTTTTGCCCCTTCTCTTGGGGGATGCTTGCCGGTGATGTATAGTCCCGGATCAGGCGTTCAGGAGCTGCATGAACTCCTCGCCGGTGATGGTTTCCTTTTCGTAGAGATACAGGGACAGCTCCTGAAGCTTTTCCCGGTTGTCCATCAGCAGCTGGCGGGCCTTTTCGTGCTGCTTGCGCACCAGCGCCACCACCAGCTCGTCCACCCGGGTCTGGGTCTGGGCGGAGCAGGCAAGGCTGGCGTCGCCGCCCAGATACTGGTTGGTAACGGTCTCCAGGGCCACCATGTCGAACTCCTCGCTCATGCCGTAGCGGGTGATCATGGCCCGGGCCAGCTTGGTGGCCTGCTCGATGTCGTTGGACGCGCCGGTGGACACGGTGCCCAGGGCGACCTCCTCGGCGGCACGGCCGCCGGCGTAGGTAGCGATCTTGTTCTCCAGCTCCTCCTTGGTCATCAGGTAGTGGTTGCCCTCCTCCACCTGCATGGTGTAGCCCAATGCGCCGGAGGTGCGGGGGATAATGGTGATCTTCTGCACCGGGGCGGAATGGGTCTGCAGCGCGGCAACCAGTGCGTGACCGATCTCATGATATGCCACAGCCATCTTTTCCTTGTCGGTGAGGATGGCGTTTTTCTTTTGATAGCCTGCGATGACCACCTCGATGGACTCTTCCAGATCCGCCTGGGTGGCAAATTTTCTGCCGCTGCGGACGGCCCGCAGGGCGGCCTCGTTGATGATGTTGGCAAGCTCCGCGCCGCTGGCACCGGAGGCCATTCTGGCAACGGTCTTGAAGTCCACATCGTCGGCGATCCGTACCTTCTTGGAGTGGACCCGCAGGATCTTTTCGCGTCCGTCCAGGTCGGGCAGCTCCACGGGCACCCGGCGGTCAAAGCGGCCGGGACGGGTCAGGGCGGGGTCCAGGGACTCGGGACGGTTGGTGGCAGCCAGGATCATGACGCCGGAGTTGCCCTCAAAGCCGTCCATTTCGGTGAGGAGCTGGTTCAGGGTCTGCTCCCGCTCGTCGTTGCCGCCCATGCCGCCTGTATTACGCTTCTGACCGATGGCATCGATCTCATCGATGAACACGATGCAGGGGGCCTTTTCCTTGGCCTGCTTGAACAGGTCTCTGACCTTGCTGGCACCCATGCCCACAAACATTTCCACAAATTCAGAGCCGGAAATGGAGAAGAAGGGCACGTTGGCTTCGCCCGCCACGGCCTTGGCCAGCATGGTCTTGCCGGTGCCCGGAGGGCCCACCAGCAGCACGCCCTTGGGCATGGTGGCGCCGATCTCCTTGTACTTGCTGGGATCGTGGAGGTAATCCACGATCTCTGCCAGGCTCTCCTCGGCCTCGTCCACACCCTCCACATCGTCAAAGCTGATGCCGTGGTCGGATTTGACGTAGACCTTGGCGTTGGATTTGCCCATGTTGAAGGACATGGCACCGGCACCGCCGCCGGCCTTGTCCATCATTTTCTTGGAGGCGAACTGGCCGATGGCGATAAAGATCGCGATGGGCAGCACCCAGGTCAGCAGGAAGCTGAGCAGCCAGTTGGGCTCCTCAATAAACTCGCCGGAGAACTGGGCACCAGCCAGATACAGCCGCTCCGTCAGAGTGGGGTCATAGACCATGGCGGTCTTATAGATCTGCTTTTGTTCCTTGTCGGTGAAGGAGATCTGATTTTCGGATTCACTGATCTCCACCAGGCCGATGTTCTGCTCTTCGATCATGGCCATGAAGGTGCCGTAGTCCACTTCCTTGACCTGCATCTCCGCCAGGGTGGGAATCAGCAGAAAATTGAGCAGGGACAGAATGAGCATCACTACGGCGTAGTAGAAGATCAACGGTTTTTTGGGTCGCTTAACTTCGTTCATAGTATTCTTCCTTTCTTCTTTTGTAGGTTTCGCGGAAAAGGATAACCCGTCAAGCGAAACCCAATAGAAACAAAATTTTAATAATTTTTAAACAATTCTGCCGGGCGGGGAAAACCGCTTATTTCGGCAGCTCCACGGTGAATTCCGTCACATCGTTTCCGCTGGCAACGCTGACCCTGCCGCCGTGGAGCTCGGTGACCCGCTTGACGATGGCAAGGCCGATTCCGTTGCCCTGGGCCGCGTGGGATTCATCGGCCTGGTAGAATTTGCGGAAGATCTTTTCCTGGCTCCCGGCGGGGATCTCGCTGCCGGTGTTCTTCACCCTTACCTCCAGGCTGCGGTCATTTTCTGCGATCTCCACGCAGATGGTGTGGCACTCGGGGGTGAATTTCACCGCATTGTCCAGCAGGTTGATCCAAACCTGCTTCAGCAGCTCCTCGTTGGCCAGGACGGTGTGCTCGTCAAAATCCAGCTGCAGCTCCAGATCCTTTTTGCTCCATTTGCTTTCCAGCAGCAGGATGCAGGAGCGGATCTGCTCGGAAAGATTAAATTCCGAAACATCGGACAATATGGTCTGGTTTTCCACCTTGGTCAGGTTCAGCACGTTGGTGGCCATGCAGCTCAGCCGCAGGGATTCCTCTTCAATGATGGCCAGGTATTCCTGCTGCTGCTCCGGCTCCAGATCCCCCCGGCGCAGCAGCTTGGCAAAGCCGGCGATGGAAACAATGGGGGTCTTGAATTCGTGGGAGAAGTTATTGATGAAGTCGCTGCGCAGCAGCTCGGTGTTTTCCAGCTGCTCCGCCATTTTGTTGAAGCTTTCCGACACGCCCACATAGGCCGGGTACCGGCGCATGATCTTGCCCACACTGATCCGGGTCTTAAAATCGCCGGAGCCCAGGCGGTCCATGCCGCCGATCAGATCCCGGATGGGCTTCAGTGGGAATTTGCTGATAATGGCTGCCACGATGATGCTCACCGGGACGCTGAGCATAAGATTGACGGACAGCATCCGCCATGTGTCCAGCGCCGCGTCGGCGGATACCTCCAGCACCCCGTTGCGGATCAGAAGAAACACCGCCAGGGTGGTGATGAGGGAGTTGAACAGGCTGGATGCGAACAGCACCAGAATGAACATCATAAGCAGGCCGAAATGCTGCTGGCGTTTTTCTTTCCTCATACCTTCTTCACCGCCTTGTAGCCCAGTCCCCGGACGGACACGATCTCAAATTCATTCCAGCCCTCAAACCGCCGGCGCAGCCGCCCGATGTGAACCGTGACGGTCTCCCAGCCGGTGTCGCTGTCTGTGCCCCAGATCTCATCCATCAGCTGGATGCGGGTGAAGATCTTCCCCGGGTAGCTCAGGAGCTTATACAGCAGCAGAAATTCCTTCTGGGGCAGCTCCTGCTTTTTACCGTGGCCGGTGACCGTCAGACTGTCGTAGTCCAGCACCACATCGCCGATGACGATCCGGCGCTCTGAGGCGATCCGTGCCCGGCGCAGCAGGGCCTTGATCCGCAGCAGCATCTCCGTTTCGTCGATGGGCTTGGTCATGTAATCGTCGGTGCCCACCAGGAAGCCCTGCTGCTTGTCTGCCGGGAGCTGCTTGGCGGATACCATCAGGATGGGCAGGCTGTTGTTGCTCTGGCGCAGCAGCTTGGTGAATTCGTAGCCGTCCATTTTAGGCATCATAATGTCCAGGACCACCAGATCGATGTGCTCCCGGTCCATCAGGGCCAGGGCCTCCTCACCGTTTTCCGCGGTGAAAACGGTGTAATTCTGGGCCTGCAGAACGGCCTTGAAGAGCAGCCGGGTGTTTTTATCGTCATCCACTACAAGAATGTGAAACACAGAGAATCACCTCACAAAATGTCATAATAACAGGATAATGAACAAATCTAAACTGAATATAAACAAACCTGGTCCGGTTTTGAAATTATTCCGCCGTTTTTTCTTTGCTCTGTGGGACAAAACCCTTTCTTTCGGTTGAAATATTCATAATTTTCCGTTATACTGACGGTATCCAAGGGAGCGCACCAAATACCAGGAGAGATGAGATGGCAGATTCCAATACGACAAAACTGGCCCTGTCCCACACGCTGAAGGAATTGCTGCGGGAGCGGCCTTTTGAAAAGATCAGCATTTCGGACATCTGTGAAGGCTGCGGCATGAACCGCAAGAGCTTTTACTACCACTTCCGGGACAAGTTTGATCTGGTAAACTGGACCTTCGACAGGGAGTTCGGGGAGCTGATCCGGGAAAACGGGCTGGATATCCCCACAAAGCAAAATTCCTTCAATGCGTACTGGAAGGGCATTGAGATCATCTGCACCTATTTTTACGAAAACCGGCACTTTTACAGCCGGATCCTCACCGTCCGGGGGCAGAATTCCTTCTCCTCCCATTTCCGGGAATACCTGCGCCCGCTGATCCACAGCCGCTTCGCCGAGATGTTCGGGATGGATGACCTGCCGGAAATGGCCTGCGATTTTGTGGTGGATGGCATCGTGTGCTCCATTGAGCGCTGGCTTCTGGACAAGCAGTGTGTCAACGTGGAGGAATTCATGTTCATCCTGGGAAAGCTGACCCAGGTCATGCTCCTGGATATGAAGCGCAGGGCGGAAGAAGATCCCAAATGGCTGGAATTAACGTTGTAAAACTGGCAGACCGGCATAGATCCCGGCCCGCCGCGATAAAAATGGAGGAATGTATATGGCACTTCACGTTATGGACGAGGCGAACCGCTGCCTGGGCTGCAAAAATCCCCAGTGCCAGAAGGGCTGCCCCATCAACACCCCGATTCCCGAGGTCATCAAGCTGCTGAAGGCGAACAAGCTGGATGAAGCCGGCTGGATGCTCTTTGAGAACAATCCCCTGACCACGGTATGCAGCCTGATCTGCAACCACGAAAATCAGTGCGAGGGCCATTGCGTTCTGGGCAAAAAGGGCGCGCCGGTCCATTTCTCCGTGATCGAGAGCTACATTTCCAGCACCTACGCTTCCAAGATGACCAAGGGCCCCGCCCCCTCCAATGGGCAGAAGGTGGCCATCGTTGGTTCCGGCCCCGCCGGCATCACCATCGCCATCTTGATGGCCCGGATGGGATACCAGGTCACCATTTTTGAGAGCAAGGACAAGATCGGCGGCATCCTGCGCTACGGCATCCCCGAATTCCGGCTGCCCAAATCCGTGCTGGACGATATCCAGTACCGCCATCTGGAGCTGAAGGGCATCAAGATCCGCCCCAATACCAAGATCGGCGCCGCCATCGGCCTGGACGACCTGTTCGATGACGGCTACAAGGCGGTGTTCATCGGCACCGGTGTCTGGAAGCCCAACCGGCTGCGGATCAAGGGCGAATCCTTCGGTCATGTCCACTACGCCATCAATTATCTGAATAACCCCGATGTTTACAGGCTGGGTGAACGGGTGATCGTCATTGGCGCGGGCAATGCCGCCATGGACGTGGCCCGTACCGCCATGCGCCACGGAAGCCGGAAGGTCACCTGCTTCTCCCGCACGAAGGGTGTGGTGGCTTCCCAGCATGAGTTCAGCTACGCCACACTGGAGGGCGTGGAGTTTGAGTACAATAAAAAGCCGGTGGAGATCACCGACGAGGGTGTGATCTTCCGGGATCTTCTGGAGGATGAAAACGGCGATCTCACCGAGGTGGAGGGCAGCGATACTTTGTACCCGGCGGACAGCGTGATGATCTCCATCAGCCAGGGCCCCCAGAACACCATCTTCAATACCGCCTCCGGCCTGAAGGCCACCAGCAAGGGCCTGCTGGAGGCAGACGAGTGCGGCCGCACCAGCCGCCCCGGCGTTTTCGCTTCCGGCGACGTGGTCAACGGCGCGAGAACGGTGGTGGAAGCCGTGGCTTACAGCAAAAAGGTTGCGGAAGCGATGCACGCGTACATCCAGGGCAGCGGTAATGCGGATGCGCCTGAGCCGGAGATTTGCCAATGACGCGTTAACCTTAAAGGGGCACCTGAATCCGCAGGTGCCCCTTGCGCGTATTGCAGGGGCCGGCACCCACGACGGCCCGCATAACCTTCCCCCTGGGGGGAAGGTGGCCCGAAGGGCCGGATGAGGGGTAGGGTGCGCAGCACCCGTAACTGCGCAATGACGTGCATATTTTTGCTGCGTGCGGCTGGCGGATCATATCCGCCCTGACACTGCTGCGAATTTCCAAAAACGGTGTCATCCCGAGCGACCGAAAGGGAGCCGAGGGATCCTGGCACCGATTTTACCGCAAATGTAACCATAAGTGCGCAGATCCCTCCACGCGGCCTCGCCTTGGTCGGGATGACATACCTGTAAGACCAATTCGTTTGGACAGGCTGGGGAAGGCATCTGCATTATGCGGCGCGTCCGTTTCCTTGTGGGACACCTGGGAACTTTTGTCCAATGACTTTTTCCCGAGGCGGGAATATAATATTCCTTACCTGATAAATTACTAAAAAGGTGGGGAAATTCAAATGGAGCAGGAAAAGCCGCCTGTGCTGTACCGGTTCGTCAAATGGGTGGTGCGGCTGGTCTACCCGCGGATGGAAGTGGTGGGCAGGGAAAAGCTACCCCATGAGCCGGTGGTCATAGTGGGAAACCATACCCAGATGAATGGCCCCCTGGCCTGCGAGCTGTACTTCCCGGAACACCGGTATACCTGGTGCGCCGGGCAGATGATGCACCTGAAGGAGGTGCCGGGCTACGCGTTCCAGGATTTCTGGTCCCAGAAGCCCCGGTATACCCACTGGTTTTATAAGCTCCTGTCCTATCTCATCGCCCCCCTGGCGGTCTTTATTTTCAACAACGCCAATACCATCCCGGTGTACCGGGATACCCGGATCATCACCACCTTCAAGAAAACGGTGGCCCGGCTGGAGGAGGGGAACAGCGTGGTGATCTTCCCGGAGCACGATGTGAAATACAACCACATCCTCTACGAATTCCAGGACCGGTTCATCGACGTTGCCCGGCTCTACTACAAGAAAACGGGGAAAGAGCTTGCCTTCGTCCCCATGTATATCGCCCCGAAGCTGAAGAAAATGTATTTGGGCGAGCCTATCCGCTTCTGCGCCGCCAACGCCATGGAGGAGGAAAGAAAGCGAATCTGCGAATACCTGATGCGGCAGATCACGGACATTGCCTGCGCCCTGCCGGAGCATACCGTGGTCCCTTACCGCAATATCCCGAAAAAACTGTATCCCAGCAACATCCCCAAGGAGGAACCCCATGAGAACCCCAACCGTTGATTACCGAAAGCTCAGACTCAGTAACATCAACAGCCCCGAATTCAGCCACCTGAAGCTGCTGCTGGGCTGGGCCGGCTACTTTGTCCTGTATTTTCTCACGGAGAACCTGATTCCCATAGAAAAGTGCTACCCGGTCCACTGCGCGCTGGATGATCTGATCCCCTTTTGCGACTGGTTCGTTATTCCTTATGTGAGCTGGTATCTGCTGATCGTGGCCTCGCTCTTGTATTTTGCCCTTTACAGCGTGGATCATTTCCGGAGCCTGCAGACCTACATCATCGTCACCCAGGTCATTGCCATGGCGGTGTATATCATCTTCCCCACCCGGCAGGACCTGCGCCCGGAGGAATTCCCCCGGGAGAATATCCTGACCTGGCTGATGGGGCTCATCTATTCCTTCGATACCAGCACCGGCGTCTGTCCCTCCCTCCATGTGGCCTATTCCATGGGAATCGCATCTACCTGGCTCCGGGAAAAGAGCGTGAGCAAGGGCCTTCGGGCGGTGATCGCGGTCTGGTGCGGCGTGATCTGTATTTCCGTCGCCTTTGTCAAGCAGCACTCCGTGGTGGATATCTTCGCGGCGATTCCGGTGTGCCTGTTTGCGGAGTGGTTCGTGTTCCACAGAAAGAAGAAAAAGAGCTGAGCTGAAAGAAAGAGGAGCTTATGGAAAAAAGGATTCATCTGTATGTGAAGCGAAACCATGGGGCCACATGGCTCATGGTGCTTTGTATGGCCGCGTCGGCGGTTTGCCGGATCATTTTTCCCGCCGGGGAGAATGTGTGGACCGGCGTGGTGCTGCCGGTGGCGGCTGTGGTGCTGTATGGCCTGAACGCCGCCCTTTCCGGCCGGGAGCTGTTCTATAAATCCGCCATCCCGGTGTGGATGCTGGGGCTCTCCTGCTGCATCCGCCTGAGCGCGGCGATGCGGGGGTATCCGCTGCTGCTGGCATTGGCCTGGGTCAGTGTGCTGGCCTTCTGCCTTGTTTATACCGAGGTTACCTCCGGGCGCATTCGGTATCCCTGGCTTTTGCTTCCCCTGTACTTACTGGGCATGGGCAGCGTCGCGTACTGTGGCCGGGGCGATATGCTTTCCGTTCTGCCGGAGCTGCTGGCGTTGCTGGGAATGCTGGTGCTGCTTCCCGCCGTCAAGGTCCATTCGGACGGAAAATGGCATCCCCGGTGGGGTGACCGGATCGACGGACGGCGCATCCGCAGCGCTCCCGCCATGGAGCAGATCACCGCCTATTTCATGCCGGACCGGACCGGCGCCAACAATCTGTTCTCCGAGTCTGTGGAGATCACGGAGCTGGAGCGCTATGTCCGCCGCAAGCGGCGGGAGGGCCTGACGGGCTTCGGCATGAGCCATGTGATCATGGCGGCCTATGTCCGCACCGTGGCGAAATATCCCGCACTGAACCGGTTCATCGCGGGCCAGAAGATCTACTCCCGGGGGGAGGACATCGCCCTGTGCATGACCGTCAAGAAGGAAATGACCGCCAATGCCCCGGACTCCGTTATGAAGGTCCACCTCCATCCTGCGGATACCGCCGCGGATGTATACCGGAAGTTCCAGGAGCAGCTGGAGGAAGCCAAGAACGAAATGGAGAATACCGACGCGGACAACACCGCCGACGCCTTTATGATGATCCCCGGCCTGGTGCTGAAGCTGACCATCTGGCTGCTGAAGACCCTGGATTATTTCGGCCTGGTCCCCGCCTTCCTGCTGGAGGTCAGCCCCTTCCACGGCAGCGTCTACTTTACATCCATGGGCTCTCTGGGCATCCGCCCGGTGTACCATCACCTGTACGATTTCGGCACAGTCCCCGCCTTCTGCGCCTTTGGCCGGAAGCGCCGGGCGGAGGAGCTGGTGAACGGTGAGCCGGTGGAGCGCAAATATCTGGATCTGAAATTCAATCTGGATGAGCGGATCTGCGACGGCTTCTACTATTCCGGCGTGATCAAGTATTTTCTGCGGCTCCTCAGCCA
>CAZHEG010000022.1:0-10551 GCA_964531435.1 uncultured Oscillospiraceae bacterium
AGGGCGCGTCCTTCGACGCGCCCTATTCATTTCGTGTGGACTGCTCAACCATAATATGAATTTCACGACACCTCATGGGCCGATAGTGCAGCGGGCGGTGGGGGCGGTCAAATCACTTGAAATTCCTTGTCCAATGGGCTATAATGGACGCAGTTATGGAATAAAGGAGTTGTATTTATGGCACAGACCCGTGATATGGGTACCGGAAGCATTAAAAAACTGATGCTTTCCATGGCCGTCCCTGCCGTTCTGGCCCAGCTGGTGAACCTGCTGTACAACATGGTTGACCGTATTTACATCGGACACATCCCGCAGATCGGCGGCACCGCTCTGACCGGTGTCGGCCTGTTCACCCCCATTTTGATGCTGATCACCGCCTTTGCCATGCTGGCAGGTGCCGGCGGCGCCCCCCGGGCCGCCATCGCCATGGGCCGCGGCGACAACGAAACCGCCGAAAAAATTCTGGGCAACTGCTTCACCGTGCTGATGATCCTGGCTGCAGTCCTCACCGGTGTGATGTATGTTGCCATGCCCACCCTGATCCGCTGGTTCGGCGGCAGTGATGCCACCGTTCCCTACGCTGTGGAATACGGCAGGATCTACGTATTGGGCAGTGTATTCGTGCTCATCGTCATGGGCATGAACAGCTTCATCACCACCCAGGGCTTCGCGAAATTCAGTATGGTGACCACCGTCATCGGCGCAGTCCTGAATATCATCCTGGACCCCATTTTCATCTTCCTGCTGGATATGGGCGTTGCCGGTGCCGCTCTGGCCACGGTGCTGAGCCAGGCAGTGAGTGCCCTGTGGATTCTCCGCTTCCTCACCGGCAAGACCACCATCCTGAAGCTGAGGCCCGCAAACATGAAGCTGCAGGGCAAGATCATCCTCCCCTGTCTGGGGCTGGGCATTTCCACCTTTGTGATGGTCTCCACCGAAAGTCTGCTGTCCATCAGCTTCACCTCTTCCCTGGCCCGCTACGGCGGCGACCTGGCTGTGGGTGCCATGACCATCCTCACCAGCATCAAGCAGCTGGTCACCATGCCTCTGACGGGCCTGTGCCAGGGCGGTCAGCCCCTGATCAGCTACAATTACGGCGCCAGGAAGTATGACCGGGTGAAGGAAGCCTTCTACTGCCAGTTCCTGTGCTGCATCGGTTACACCCTTCTTTTCTGGATCGCGCTGATGCTGGCTCCCCAATTCTTTGTCGGCATCTTCACCCCCGACGCCGCGCTGGTGGAATACACCACCTGGGCACTGCGGATCTATCTGGGAGGCGTTTTGTCCGTTGGCTTCCAGCTTAGCTGTCAGCAGTCCTTCATGGCCCTGGGCCAGGCAAAGGCGAGCCTGCTGCTGGCCTGCCTGCGCAAGCTGATCCTGCTGATCCCCCTGATCTTTATCCTGCCCCTGTTCTTCCCCGCGGAGGGCAAGGCTCTTGCCGTATTCCTGGCAGAGCCGGTCAGCGATCTTACAGCAGCCGCCGTCACCACCATTACCTTCTTCATCTGCTTCCGTAAGCTGCTGAAGGAATGATATCCGGGAGGAACGAAACTATGGAATACAGAATTCTCGGCAAGACCGGCCTGTCCGTTTCCCGTCTGGGCTTCGGCGGCATTCCCATTCAGAAGATCGACGCCACGCGCACCCGCAAGCTGATGGAGCAAATGCTGGAGGCGGGCATCAACTACATCGATACCGCCCGGGGCTACACCGTCAGCGAAAGCTACCTGGGCGAAGCCCTGGAGGGCATCCGGGACAAATTCGTCATCGCCACCAAGAGCATGGTCCGGGACCGGGAGAGCATGGCCCGGGATATCCGGATCAGCCTGAATAACCTTCGCACCGACTACATTGACCTGTATCAGGTCCACAACCCCAGCCCCGCGGATCTTGACAAGGTCTGCGGCCCCGGCGGCGCTCTGGAGGCGCTGATGGAGGCCAAGGCCGCGGGTCACATCGGACACATCGGCGTTACCGCCCACACCACAGACACCGTGGAGAAGGCCCTGACGCTGCCATGGGTGGAGACCGTCATGTTCCCCTACAACATCGTGGAGACCCAGGGTGAGGAGCTGATCCGCCGCTGCGCCGAAAGCAACGTGGGCTTTATCGTCATGAAGCCCCTGGCAGGCGGTGCCATAGACGATGCCACCCTGGCCCTGCGCTATATTTTGCAAAACGACGGCGTCACCGTGGTGATCCCCGGCATGGCAGAGGAAAAGGAGCTGGAGCAGAACATCGCCGCCTGCGAGGACCGCTCTCCCCTGACGGCTGATGAAGAAGCCGCCATCCGCGCCCTGCGGGAGGGACTGGGCACCCAGTTCTGCCGCCGCTGCAATTACTGCGCCCCCTGCACCGCCGGAATCTCCATCTACAATGTGTTCCTGGCGGAGGCCTACTGGACCCGCTACGGTCTGGAGGAATACGCCCGCTCCAAGTACAGCGGCATGGACCGCCACGCCTCCGACTGCATCGGCTGCGGTGTCTGCGAGCCCCGCTGCCCCTATCAGCTTCCCATCCGGGAGCTGCTCCAAAAGGCCGCCCATCGGTTCGGATACTGACCGACACAAGGTATCGCACCCAGCCACCGTCCACCTCTGTCATTGCGAGGCCCTTCAGGGCCGCGCAATAACGTTCGTGTTTTTGCGCGTGCGGCTGGCGGATGATATCCGCCCCTACGATATTCATTTAGACGAAGAAAGGGTGCGCCGGTGGCGCACCCTTTTATGATCAGATCTCCTTGCCGCCCATGAATACCCGGGGGGCGGTGTAGTCGCTGCGGCAGACGATAAAGTCCGCCAGAAGTCCGGGGGCAATGCTGCCCACCTGATCCTGAACACCCAGAGAGCAGGCAGGATTGTAGGTGGAGGCGAGTACCGCGTCCTCCTCGCTGATGCCGAAGAGGATGGCATTCTTCATGCACTCATACAGGTTGGTGGCTGCGCCGGCGATGGTGCCGTCCTTCAGCCGGGCCACGCCGCCGGAGAGGAACACCGGCTGTCCGCCCAGCTCATACTCGCCGTCGGGCATACCGCAGCACCGCAGGGCATCGGATATCAGAATCATCCGCTCGCCGCCGAACATGGCGAAGGCCAGCCGCACCGAAGCGGGATGGACATGGAGGCCGTCGCAGATCAGCTCCGCCCGGGTCTTGGGGCTCTCCACCGCGGCAGGGATAACACCGGGATTCCGGTGGTGCACCGGGGGCATGGCGTTGTACATATGGGTCAGGTGGGTGGCACCCATCTGGTAGGCCATTCTGGCATCCTCGTAACCTGCGTCGGTATGGGCCACCGACACGGTGCACAGCTTGCTGGCCTTGTCAATAAATTCCGCCGCGCCGGGCAGCTCCGGGGCGATGTCCACAATGCGAATCAGGCCGCCGCAGTCATCGTAAAGCTTCCTGAAGCCGTCATAGTCCGGCATTTTCAGGTAGGCGGCGTTCTGGGCACCCTTTTTCTTTTCGCTGAAATAGGGGCCCTCCATGTGAATGCCCATCAGCCGGGCGTGGCCCGCAGGGGCTTCATCCCGAAGCTGCTTTGCGGTGGCAAAGGCCCGGGACAGCACATCATAGGGAAGGGTCAGGGACGCGGGCGCAAAGGAAGTAACGCCGCAGGACGCAAGATAAGCGGCCATTTTCTTCAGGCCTTCATAATCGCCGTCGGAAAAATCCGCACCGGAGTTTCCGTGATTGTGCACGTCGATGAGGCCGGGGATGACCGTTGCGCCCTCCAGATCCACCGCGTCCTCCGGGACGAACTTTGGCAGCACCGCAGTGAATTTACCGTCCTTTACCTCAAAGGCACCGTGATGAAACTTGTGATCGCTTGTAAAAATTCTGGCATTCTTATAATACATAGGCTGCCTCCTTACCTTCAGCTTCGGACCCGGGCGGCTGTTTCCGCCACGATCCGCTTCATTTCATCCATCTTTTTCAGCATATCCGCCGCCAGCTTGATCTGGGTCCGGGCCCGGATCAGGTTGTGCTCGGGATACGCGGTTTTAAAATACAGGTCGCCGTCGATGTAGTCCTTCAGGAACCGGGTGGCCAGCTCCACCGTCATGGTCAGCGCGCCCAGGGGCATCATCTCCACCTCCCGGTCTGTCAGGGAGGGAGCTGCCTCCAGGAAGCCCTTGGTGAACACCTCAAACAGGTGCAGGTCCAGCTCCATTTTCATATAGTTGGGCTCATCCTCGGCAGCGGTGGCCGCGCCGTAACGGATGGCATCGCCGTAATCGTAAACGCTGAGGCCGGGCATCACCGTATCCAGATCCAGCACGCACAGGCTCTTGCGGGTCACCTTGTCCAGCAGAACATTGTTCAGCTTGGTATCGTTGTGGGTCACCCGCAGGGGCAGCTCGCCGGACTGGCGCATCCTCTGCAGCTGGCAGACGGTATCCTCCATCCGGTTCAGGAACCGCAGCTCCTCCTTCACCGTTTTCACACGGTCGCAGGGGTCCGCCTCCACAGAAGCTTTCAGCTGATGATAGCGGTCGATGGTATTGTGAAATTCCGGAATGGTCTCATAAAGCTCCTGGGCCGGAAAATCCGACAAAAGGTTCTGGAACCTGCCGAAGGCCAGGGCACTCTGGTAAAAATCCTCCTCCGTTTCCGGGGTATCCAGGCAGAAGCCGCCGATAAAATCGTACATCCGCCAAAATTCGCCCCGGCGGTCCCGGTGGTAGTACAGTCCCGCGTGGGTGGGGATAAAGTGCAGGGCAAGCCGGGGATCATCCACCCGGGCACGGATGTAATCCGTCACGGAGCTGACATTTTTCATCAGCCGCACCGGGGCCCGGAATACATATTTATTGATCTTCTGCAGCACATATTCCGCGCCTGTGCTGGTGGTGACCTTCATGGTGGTATTGATGTGGCCGGAGCCAAATTCCTCGCAGGAGATGGGCTCGCCATCCAGCTGGAAGGAATAAGCCGCCTGTTCGATGTGCATATGCTTCACCTCATTCACGGTTTTGATCCGTTTTACAGAAATATTGTACCACAGTATCCTCTCAAACGCAACGAATATCGGAAGATGTTTTTCTAAAATCCAAGGGTGCCGCATCCGGCGAAACAATCATTTACTTTTCCTCCGCCTTGTGGTAAAATATATAAAATATCGCTTTGGAGGTGGTTCCATGAAATTCGATCAAACCTGTTTGAATATCGATCTGGACGCCCTTGTATATAATTTCGATCTGGTCCGCCAAAAGGTGGGCGTGAAGGTGATGGCTGTCATCAAGGCCGATGCCTACGGCATGGGTGCTGTGGCTGTGGCCCGGGCACTGGAGGACCGCAGCGCCTTTTTCGGCGTTGCCAACATCGCCGAGGCCATGGAGCTCCGGCAGGCCGGCATCCGCACCCCCATTCTGATTTTGGGCCGGGTCCCCGTTTCCGCCTATCCCCTGGTGGTTCGGGAGGATATCCGCACCACCATGTTCATCTGGGAAGATGCCGTTGCCCTCTCCGCCGAGGCGGTGAAGCAGGGAAAAAACGCCGTTTTCCACTTCGCCGTTGACACCGGCATGAGCCGCATCGGCTTCCAGGCAACGGAGGACTCCGCGGATCTGTGCAGGAAGATTCTGGAGCTTCCCAATCTGCAGGCCGAGGGCCTGTTCAGCCATTTTGCCGGGGCAGACTGCACTGACCTCACCGGTGCCTACAAGCAGGCGGAGCTTTTCGCGGAATTTGACGCACTGCTCCGGCAGCGGGGCATCCGCGTTCCCATCCGCCATCTGAACAACTCCGCGGGCATCATGAACCTGCCCACCCGCTACGAAATGGTCCGCTCCGGCGTCGTCACCTACGGCATGTATCCCAGCAACGAGGTGGACCCCGGACTTCTGCCCATCCGCCCGGTGATGCAGTGGGTCACCCGGGTGGCCTATATCAAGACACTTCCCGCCGGACGCCAGATCAGCTACGGCGGAACCTACACCACCACCCGGGAGACCGTAGTGGCGACCCTGCCTGTGGGCTACGCCGACGGCTACCGCAGGAGCCTTTCCGGCAATTCCTATGTACTGATCCACGGCCAGCGGGCCCCCATTCTGGGCCGGGTCTGCATGGATCAGCTGATGGTGGACGTGACCCACATTCCCGGCGTGAAGCTGGATGACAAGGTGGTGCTCATCGGCCGCAGCGGCGACGAGGAGATCACCGCCGATGATATGGCAGCCGCCACCGGGACCATCAATTACGAGATCGTCTGCGGCCTTTCCCGCCGCATTCCCCGGGCCTACTACCGGGATGGGAAAAAGGTGAGCGAGGTCCACTACCTGCTGGATACGGAGAAATGATGATAGAGTATACGGAAATTACCGATTTTCAGGCCCCGGAGCTGGATGTTTACGCCCGGCTGACGGAGGCCCAGCTCTTAAACCGCTTTGAGCCCGCCAAAGGGATGTTCATTGCGGAGAGCCCCAAGGTCATCATGCGGGCGCTGGATGCCGGCTGCATCCCCGTTTCCCTGCTTGTCGAGCGGGGCCACGTCAACGAAGAGGCAAGGGAAGCCATCCTGCGCTGCGGCCATGTACCGGTGTACACCGCCTCCATGGACATCCTGACCCAGCTGACCGGATTTCAGCTGACCCGGGGCATGCTGTGCGCCATGCGCCGCCCTGCCCTCCCCGGCCTTTCCGAGGTTTTGAAGGACGCACGGCGCATCGTGGTCCTGGACAGCGTGATGAACCCCACCAATGTGGGTGCCATCTTCCGCTCCGCCGCGGCTCTGGGCATGGATGCCGTGCTGCTGACCCCCGGCTCCAGCGATCCGCTGTACCGCCGCTCCGCCCGGGTGAGCATGGGCACGGTTTTCCAGATTCCCTGGACATTCCTGGGCGAAAACTGGCTGCCGGAGCTGAGAGCACATGGCTTCAAGACCGCCGCCATGGCCCTGCGGTCCGACTCCGTCACCATCAGCGATCCCACCCTGGCAGCGGAAGAGAAGCTGGCCATGGTCCTGGGCAGCGAGGGGGACGGACTGAAAGAAAGTACCATTGCCGCCTGCGACTACACGGTCCTGATTCCAATGTATCACGGCGTGGACTCGCTGAACGTAGCAGCCGCCAGCGCTGTGGCATTTTACGAATTAAGCAAACACGACTCAAAGGAGGAACACAAATGATTTTAACACCTGAACAGCAGGCCATCCTGGACGGCTCCAAGGGCGAGACCATGGCCAAGGTCATGAAGACCCTGGTGATGTATGGCGAAGCATTTGGTGCCGACAAGATGGTCCCCGTCACATCCGAGTATAACCACCTGGTCACATCCTTCGGCCTGAAGATGATGACCCCCGTATTCGACCTGATGCAGCAGCTGATCGACGCCGGCGCTGTATCCGGTCAGCAGTTCTCCGTGGATCCCCGGCCCCTGGACAAGAATGTTCCCGCCAACTTCCTGCAGAACCTGGTCTTTAACAAGTTCATGTACTCCAGCCAGAGCTCCTACGAGGAGCAGCTCAAGCAGCTGGGCCTGATGAACGAGGATGCCTTCTCCTGCGCCTGCTATCTGGACCAGATGGGCAATAAACCCAGGAAGGGCGAGGTCCTCAGCTGGGCAGAGTCCTCCGCTGTTGTCTACGCCAACTCTGTGCTGGGTGCCCGCTGCAACCGCAACTCCGGCATTATGGACATCATGGGCTCCATCGCCGGCTGTGTGCCCCACTTCGGCCTGCTGACCGACGAGGGCCGCAAGGCCACCTGGATCGTAAAGGTGGAGTGCCAGAACAAGCCCGAGGCACAGCTCCTGGGCTCCGCCATCGGCATGAAGGTCATGGAGGATGTGCCCTACATCACCGGCATGAACCAGTGGCTGGGCACCGAGCTGAATGACGAAAACTGCGCCTATCTGAAGGATTTCGGCGCTGCCACCGCCAGCAACGGTGCCGTGGGCCTGTACCACATCGCCGATCTTACCCCCGAGGCCAAGGAGCAGGGCGAGGGCATCATTGCTGAGAATCCCCAGGTCTACATCATCGACGATGCCGAGCTGGAGCGGGTCAAGGCCAGCTATCCCATCATGTGGAAGAACGCGGACGGCAAGCCCAAGCTGTGCTTTGTCGGCTGCCCCCATATGTCCATGCAGCAGCTGAAGGACTGGACCGTGAACGTAGAAAAGGGCCTGAAGGCCGCCGGAAACAAGAAGGTGCTGGTCCCCACTGTGTTCACCACTGCCCCCGCGGTGAAGAAGGAATTTGAAAAGACCGAATACGCCGCCCGGCTGGAGGCCACCGGCGTGATCCTCTCCTGCATCTGCCCCCTGATGTACATGAACAATCCCCTGTGCAAGAGCATGAACGTCATGACCTCCTCCAACAAGCTGCGCACCTACACCACCGCCCGCTACTATACCGACGCTGAGATCCTCCAGCGGATCACGAAGGGAGGCAACTGATATGAAAGAATTCAAGGGCCGCATCATCGCCCCCGGCACCGTGACCGCGGAAGCAGTGGTTTCCCACGGCGGTTTCAACACCCTGGCATCCTTGCAGGGTGCCCTCCAGTTCGGCGACAAGAAGGCCACCTGCGGTGACCAGAACAACCCGGACCTCCACGGCAAGGAGCTGGCGGGGAAGGCACTGTGCCTGCCCATGACCATCGGCTCCACCACCGGCGGCCTGGTGCTGTACTGCGCCTGCGCCATGGGCCGTCAGCCCGCCTGTATGCTGTTCTCCAAGCCCATCGACTCTCTGGCTGCCGCCGGTTCCATCCTGGCTTCCGTCTGGTGTCCCCAGGTCTCCATGCCTGTTATTGACAGCCTGGGCGACGAATTCCTGGAGTATGTGCAGCACGGCATGACCGTCACCGTCAAGGACGACGGCACTGTCACCGTAGATTGACCATTATATAGACCGAAATCACCAACATATCCACAAAACAGTTAAAGGTCGTGTATCGTAATTGATACACGACCTTATTTATAGCCTGGGGAAAGTGCTCATTTTTCGTCTATGTTAGGCGGTAGGACTATTGATGTCAATAATCTCCTTTGCAAATGCAATCAACTCTTCGGGGAACAGATCGGCTTTTTCCTCCTCCGCATAGCAGGACTTATGAAGCACAAACACGGTGTTATTATTTCTGTCCACCCAAATCACACGATGGTGATAGCAAAATATCTTGCTGTCATTTTCCCTGTCATACTGTACGGTTGTCCCGATCTGTAATGTGACGCCGTTATACTCCTGGGTTTTGTAACTGCCAGGAAGAGTATCGTCCAGTGCCCATGCTCCGGTTTCATCCAAAGAGAAAACATAGCTCCAAAGTTCCCCTTTGGTACTGCCAATGGCAATGGAATACTCGTCATTGGTTACGAATGGTTCAGCATTGTCTGTGGGAACGCCATAATCCACATCGTACCACCGATAAGCCGATTCGAAGAGTGCTTGCAGATATGTTGTTCCTTCTGGAACGACATGCATGGTCGTGATCTCGCAAAAAAGGCTGTCACCCAAGGCTTCTGGCAGTACAATTCCCAATTTGTCCGCAATTCTCCCGGCATCCCAGAAGCTGGTTGATCTGGTGGCCCAAGCGGAATAATTGACCTCCGTTGTAGCAGCTGCAACCGTACAGCCAAATATCAAGAACGCGCAGACGATGATCGCCGTTGCCCTGCGATGCTGGCGGGTGTAGGTAGTTGTCTTTCTCGTCTTATGATATGCTTTATCCTCAACCTGAGAAAAGGTGCTTGCTGGTTCCGGCATTGCCTGAAACGCCTGACGCAGTTTTACTTCTGTCATGAAGATACCTCCGTTTCATCCCTTAACTTTTGAATTGCTCTTTCATAACGCTTCTTCGCAGCGGCAACGGTCATCCCGGTAATTTTTGCAATCTCCTTGTGCGAAAACCCGCCAATGATTTTCAGTGTGACGATCTCCTGTTCGGCTGGTGTCAGCGGTGAAAGCATCTCAACAAACTCCCAGTGCTGTTTCGGGACAGAAGCAACAGGCATTTGGATTTCCGTCTGGATTTTCTGTCTTTTCAGGATGTTGAAGCATTTATTCCTTGCCACCTTGTACAGCCATGCCTGTTCCTTTCCCGGATCAAAACGAATCCCATCCGTCAACAGCTGCACAAAGGTGTCCTGCAAAATGTCTTCCGAAAGCTGCTGATCATGGGTCATGGATAGGATATAGCGGAAGATTCCGGTTTTGTACTTTTCATACCATTTATATATTTGATCTTTGCTCAACGGCACGCACCTCCTTCTGTATATATGACAATTGAGCAACCCAAAATGCGACATCGGAGAATCTGATGAAACGCAGGAACAAATAATCTCCCAGACTGCAATTCGTCCGGGAGTATCTCCGCAGGGGAGAGATCATTATTCGCCGCTGAAAAATCCGAAAAAATCCCATTTTCAGCAGGCGTATCATCCGCCTGCCGAGCGCCGCAGCGCGGCGCAAAAAAGCTCCTCCCCGGGGAGAAGCTTTCACCGCAGGTGACTGATGAGGGGTAAAATGCTCCGTTATGACCCCTCATCCGTCACAGCTGACGCCGTGCCACCTTCCCCCCAGGGGGAAGGTCATGCGGGCCGTCGTGAAC
>CAZHEG010000023.1:0-10399 GCA_964531435.1 uncultured Oscillospiraceae bacterium
CGTAGATCAGCTGCTTCTCAGCACCCTGGGGGTACTTGGCGGGCAGCACGTCCACGATGACGCCGGTGTCGATGGCGGCGCGCTTGAGCTGACGGGCAGCCTCAGGCTTGTTGTCCTCGATGCCGATGTGACCCTCCTTCAGGCCCAGGATCTTCATGGTGATCAGCAGGCCGGAGACCACTTCCTCGGGCATTTCCTGGCAAAGGCGGTCGTCAGCAGTGATGTAGGGCTCACACTCGCCTGCGTTGACGATCACAGTGTCCACCTTGCCAATGCCGCCGGAGAGCTTGACATGGGTGGGGAAGGTTGCGCCGCCCATACCGACAACGCCGGCTTCCCGGATGATGCCGATCAGCTCCTGGGCGGACAGGGCATCCACTTCCTCCTGGGTGCGGGGCTTGATATCCTCACACAGGGTGCCGAGATGGTCGTTTTCAATGACCACGCTCATAACAGTGGTGCCGTTGGTGTGGGCCTTCATTTCCACGGACTTGACCTTGCCGGAAACGGAGGCATGGACAGGAACACACAGGCCCTCGTTGTCACCGATCTTCTGACCCTTGGTCACCAGATCGCCTTTTTTTACCAGGGGCTTGCAGGGAGCGCCGATGTGCTGGGACATGGGGATGATGACAACATCAGGTTCCGGGAACTCCTGGACGCGTTGATTTTCTGAGTAGTGTTTATTCTCTGCAGGATGAACACCGCCAAAAAAATGGAACGCCATTTACTATCACCTCTTCTGGTTTTTTAGGGATACGATCCCTTCTAGTGCAAAATACATTGTACCGCATTTTCTGACATTTGTCCACCGCTTTTTCACATTCTGCACAAAATATCTTTATATCGATAGGGTTTGTTCGGATCTTTTGATGCATTGCCAAAGACTGGAAGCGCCGGTGGAGCTGTTTCAGTATATTCGCCCATCCGGCCCAAAACCACTGCTGCCAGCGCCACAAGGGTTGTCATAGATTCGAAACAATGCAGCGGCGGATATCATCAGCCAGCCACACGCCAAAAATATGCACGTCATTGCGAGGAGCCGCCCCCCAAATATCCACGGGATTGCGAGCCAGTGCGCACACTGGCGTGGCAATGACGTGGGTGAAATGCAGAAAGGGCGCGTCTTGTGACGCGCCCCTTGGTTACGGGATCTGTTCTTCAACGATGACGTAGCCGTCCACCAGATTGGCACTGACGAGGCGGCCCTCCACGGCGACGGTACGCTCCATCAGGTCCGTCAGGATGACGCAGCCGTCCTTGCACTCGATGCTCATGACGTTCTTCATCACCACATTCTCCGCGGTCTTGGCGTTCTTATAAACAGTAGAAAGGCACATGGGAAACCTCCATCACTTCAGGCTGGCCAGCACGGCGCTCAGGCGCATGTTGCCCTTTTCAAAGTCGGAGACTGCCGCCATGACCTGCTCGTAGGCCATGCGGTTTCCGGCGTGCTCCAGCTGATGGGCCAGATCCGCCAGCTCCCGGGCGTGGGCCGCGTTGTGCCCAACCATGTACTGCATCAGGGCGGTCAGCTCCTCCATGGGGGTGTGCTGGCAGCTGCCCTCGCAGCTGTGGCAGTGGCTGTGCTCGTGATGGTGATGATCGTGGTCGTGGTGATGGTGGCAATGTTCATGGTCATGGCCATGGTGAGCGCAGTGCTCATGGTCGTGGTCGTGATGCATAAGAAATCCTCCTTCTCGGTTTTCTTTCGGCAACCTCTAAAAACTCTTTTTTGAGGTGCCCTTATATTGTACCACCTTTGTCAATCAGCCGGAGTAGACGATATCGAAGGACAGCACCTCGCCGGTCTTGGCATCGGTGACGATGGTGGCGGTGCCCATGCGGGTCAGGTTTTCATCCTTGGATGCCGGGGTTTTCTTGTAGCCCCACATGGCCTCGGTGATCTCAAAATCGTCGGCAGCCTGGTAGACCGCCACGGTGTAGGTGATCTCGCTGCCCAGGAAGGGCTTGGCGGCGTACTCGATGACCGCCATGGTGTTCTCATCATCCCAGGAGTCGGTCTTGTCCAGGACGATGGAATGCATCTGCTTGTTCATCTCCACCACTTCCTCCTTATCGTAGCCGGTGGTGATGGAGGTATTGTCATAGTGGTAGAAGAGGTAGCCGGTGACGGTGCCCGCGCCGAACACCACCAGCAGCACCAGCAGAGCGATCTGCTTCTTGCTGAATTTCATCTCCGAGGGCGGCGCGTAGGTCAGCTTCATGCGGTAAGTAATGGGCTGAACAAACTTCAGGAACAGGGTCAGCACCACCGACTCCAGGGGGAACATGAACAGGTTCTTGACGATGGTAGGTACGGTGAGCACATAGCTGCTGGAGCCGTAGTAAACAGCATAGTACCACATCATCAGCGGGGTCTGCAGCAGGACATTCACAAAGAAGCAGATGCAGAAGCGGCTGAGCATGGTGCGGGTAGGAGATACCTTCGCCCGGTACAGGAACAGGGCGAAGATCACGGAGCCTGCCACCTCGGTGAGCACCAGGGGCGGGAAATAGGTGCCGATGTCGCCGGTGATGATGCAGCCCAGCACATCCGACACCACGGCGCCCAACGCCGCCACCACAGGGCCGAATACCATGGCACCCAGGGCATTGGCCAGGAATGCGGTGTTGATCTTCAGATTGGGTGCCAGGGGGATGGCCACCAGCTTCAGCGCCACACGCAGGGCGATCATCATGGCGGCGAATACCATCATTTTGGTATCCTTCAGCTCCGCCGCGGCGTCCCGCCAGTAGGCCTTGGAAAAGGGATGGGGGTAAAGATCGTGGGTTTTCTGAACTCTTGCCATATTGTTTTCCTCCTTTATTTAGGCCGTATCAACAAAAAATCCCCCGCGCAAAAAAGCGCAAGGGAGCTTTACAGATACGGCAGGGCGGAGCGGTTGCGGCAAAATACAGCCGGCCAATCTGCCCGACCGAGTATCGTTGCTACATAAAGGAGGTTTTCCACCCATTATGCAACAGCGGGTGCGGCGATCCCATCGTGGATGATTTCCTTCGTCCTCCGGGCAACTCCCCGTCCCGGTGGCACTTAACGCGGGGTCTCCTACTCTGTTCGCCGTTATCATAAACGATTTTTCCAAAAATGTAAATAGTTATTTCAGATTTTTTATCTCCCGGGCCACTTGTGCGGCATGGGGAAATGGTGTATAATATCATTTACTGAAGCTTTTACCCGGAAGGAGGTGCGCCGTGGAACCGCGCAGACGACACAGCCGGCACCATGGGGTGCCCCGGCGGGAGCGCTATGTGCCCCGCAGAACAAAATGGGCCATTGCCCTGTCCGCCCTGGGCGTCATCGCCGTGGGTCTTCTGGTGACCGCCTTTTTAAAGGGATGGATCGTCCTGCCGGAGCTTCCCGACAATGAGCCGGAGCAGACCGAGCCCCCCGTCGTCGCCGAGGATACCGTGCTGCACATCGTCGCCGGCGGCGATGTGAACATCACCGACAAGGTGGTGGCATCCGGCGGTGCCGCTTATGATTACTCCTCCGTTTTCCTGGATGTGCTGCCCATTCTCACCGGGGCGGACCTGACGCTGCTGAATTTTGAGGGCAGCGTGTACGGCACCCCCTACGGCTCCGAGCTCCACTCCGCACCGGTGCAGCTGCTGACCGCGCTGAAAAATGCCGGCGTGGACGTGCTGCAGACCGCCAACTCCCACTCCGTCACCAACGGCCTGCGGGGCCTGACTGCCACCAACGACGCCATCCGCGCCGCCGGGCTGCAGCCCCTGGGCACCTACGCCGATACCGCGGAGTACAAGCAGTACAAGGGCTACCTGCTCTACGAGATCAGCGGGGTGAAGATCGCCCTGGTGGCCTTCACCAAGGGCATGGACGGCCGCAGCCTGCCCGAGGGCAGTGAGGACTGCGTAAACCTTCTGTACACCGATTACAGCAGCACCTACAAGTCCATCAATGAGGACCGCATCACCGAGGTCCTTCGTGCCGTTGCCAGGGAGGAGCCGGACATCACCATCGCCATGCTCCACTGGGGCAGCGAATACAACGACCAGGCAAACTCCACCCAGACCAAGATCTGCAGGCTGATGCGGGAGCTGGGTGTGGACGCCATCATCGGCACCCATCCCCACTACGTGCAGCAGATGGGCATTGACAGCGACAGCGGCCTCTTTACCGCCTATTCTCTGGGCGATTTCCTGGGGGACGCCGAGATCGCGGGCACCAATTACAGCGTTCTGCTGGATCTGGAGATCACCAGGGACGGCGCCACCGGAAAGACCACCGTGACCGGCTGGGACTATATTCCCATCTACCTCCACTACGGCGAGGACGGATCGCTGCAGCTGCTGCGGATCCGGGAAGCGGTCACCGCCTACGAAAACGATTATATCGGGAAGGTCTCCGCCGAGGTCTACTCCGCCATGAAGAGCGCCCTGACCCGCATCGAAAGCCGTGTCAACGGATAAACAGCATGGACGCGCCCAAGGGCGCGTCCATTTTCTTATCCTATGCTTTGGGCGCACCTTACGGTGCGCCCAAATTATTTACGGGTTCTCCACGGCGGCGCTGAGGGGCCGCAGGACGCAGTAGTCATCGTAGCGGGTGTCGCTCAGCTCTGTCAGGAATACCAGCTGGATGCTGGGATCCTCAAAATTCGTCTTTTCCGCCAGGGCCTGGGCATCGGCGGCGCTGGTCCCGGTCAGGTACAGCCGGGTACGGCCTGTGGGCAGGTCCAGATCCACCGCCGTCCGGGTGAAGGACACGCAGAAGGAGCCGGTGGAGCAGGTATTGACCAGGGTAGCGGCTGCCGCATTCAGCGCGGCGGTCTTATCACCGCTGACGGTGACATTGGTGGTATCGGGGTAGCGGAAATCGGCGAATACCACCTCATCCACCCCCAGACCCCGCAGCTCCGTCAGCAGCTGGATCAGGTAGGTCAAAGTGCCGTCGGAGGCAGGATTGAGCCAGTAGCAGCGATACGCAACATCCAGCCACAGGGCGGTGCGCCCGGACTGGTACAGGCCGTATGGCACACGGGTCATCTGGTCCTCCATGATATAATAGTAATCCTGGAAGGCAGGCAGCTGAACGATCACATAGTGGCCCTTGCTGATCAGCTTCTGCAGCAGCCTGTCCACCGACTCGGTGTTAAAATTGGGGGACACCGGGGCGACGGCGGAGGAATAGTAAGCATAGCCGCTGGTGCTCTTGAGCTGCAGCATGACGGTGCTGCCCATAGGCAGATCCTCCAGCTGGGCGGAAACGTTGTCAAAATCCTCCGTCAGCTCGTTCAGGGTCACATAGTAGCCGCTGAAGCGCACCAGCTCCGTGGGGCCGTTGCTGCCGCCCACATCCTCAGGAATGTGAACGGTGACCGACTGCGGTGCCTCCGGCTCCTCCGGGGCAGCGCCCGGAGCATAGTTTAGCGACAGGGACAGGTCGATCTTCGCTCCGTCCCCGGAGTAGATCACATAGCGGTTCAGCCACAGAAGCCAGCACAGCAGCACAAAGGACACCAGCACCGCCACCGCGGCCAATCCGGTGAAAAAGCTGCGAAGGGCCCGCCGGGTACGGTAAGGAATGCTCATAACCCTCTCCTTTTGGCGGTGACGCAGCGCCAGTCCTCTTTTTGATAAACAGCGGTCACGGCAAGTCCCGCCCCCTCCAGGGCGGCGGTGACATCACCCAGCCGGGTGTCCAGAATGCCGGAGCAGATCAGGGTGCTCTCCGCCGTCAGGAAATCAGGCAGCACCGGCGCCAGGCCGATGATCACATCCGCCACGATATTCACCAGCACGATATCGTACCGCTCCTGCCCCAGGCGGTCCATCAGGGGCCGGTCCGTGGCGACATTGCCCGTCAGGGCGGTGAATTCCGGCGCGCCGAAGCCGTTGTAGGCAGCATTTTCCCGGGCGATATCCTCGGCCTTGGGGTCGATATCCACGCCCACGGCGCTTTTCGCCCCCAGCCGCAGGGCGGCGATGGACAAAATGCCGCTGCCGCTGCCCAGATCCAGGCAGGAGGTGCCCGGCTTCACCAGCCGCTCCATGGCCTCCATCACCATCTGGGTGGAGGGGTGGGCACCGGTGCCGAAGGTCAGGCCCGGATCCAGAATGATGGGGAGCCGGCCGGGATGGGCCTCGGCATCCAGCCAGTAGGGCAGCACCACCAGACCCTCGCCCACCTCCACGGCGGGATAATTGTCCTTCCAGCTTTCCTCCCAGTTCACGTCCGCCATGGGCACCGCCGTCATGGGCAGGCCCAGCTTTTCCGTCAGCGCCTCCAGCTTTGCCAGGGAGGTGGCATCCGAATCCTCCAGATACAGCTTGATCTGGGACAGGCCCTGAAGCTGCTGCTGCAGCTCCTCGTCGATATAATCCCAGCAGGCCCGGTTCTGCTCCAGAAAATCTTCAAATTGGGTCTGGTCCTCAATGACCAGATCGTCAAAGCCACCGGCGGTCAGCGCCGCGGCGGCAGCCTCCACTCCCTCCGGGGCAGTCTTTACCGTGATCTCCAGCCATGCCATGGCCATCCCTCCTCTTTCCGAATACTTTCATATATTGTAACGCAGAACCCGCGGTTTCGCAACCAAAAGAAGATGAAATTTCTTTGAACCCTCTTCCTATTTTCAGCTTGGGTGTGTATAATAGGTGCATTGTAAGCCGGCACCCCAGCGGGGGTGCCCGCCAACCGTCAGGAGTTTGCCTATGATCACGACCATTCAACCTTCCCCCGGGGTGGTGCTGCGCTGCTTCACCGACACCCGGTTCAAGCAGGGCCGCCTTTCCCTGCAGCTGGTGCGCCCCATGTGCCGGGAAGAAGCTGCCTTGAACGCATTGCTTCCCATGGTGCTGCTGCGGGGCACCCGGCACCATCCCGACCTTCGCTCCATCACCATGAAGCTGGACGACCTGTACGGCGCCACCGTGGGCGACCTGGTGCGCCGCATCGGCGATATCCAAACCACCGGATTTTACTGCGGCTTCACCGAGGACCGCTTCGCCCTGGAAAATGACGAGATCCTGCGCCCCGTCATTGCCTTCCTCCGGGAGCTGCTGCTGGAGCCGCTGCTGGTGGATGGCTGCTTCTGCCCGGAGTTCGTTGCCGGCGAGCGGCGCAGCCTCATCGCCGATATCGAAGCCCGAAAAAATGACAAGGCCGCCTATGCCTCCGGCCGGCTGATGGAAGCCATGTGCCCCGGCGACTCCTTCTCCATCCCCCGGCTGGGCGGGAAGGAACAGGCCGCCGCCATCACCCCGGAGCTGCTCTACGCCCACTACCAACGGATCCTGCGGGAAAGCCCGGTGGAGATCTTCTATGTGGGCTCCGCCCGGCCCGAGCGGGTAGCGGAGCTGGTTAAGCCCATCTTTGAAGGGCTTGATAGAAGTTATGTAAACTACCCCACCCAGACCCCCTTCCATGATACCGGCTCCTCCCACACCCGGGAGGAAATGGACATCACCCAAAGCCGGCTGTGCATGGGCTTCGTCACCGATGTGACCAACCAAAGCCCCGGCTTTGCCGCCATGCAGGTCTGGGGTGCCCTCTACGGCGCGGGGATGACCAGCAAGCTGTTCCAGAATGTGCGGGAGAAAATGTCCCTGTGCTACTCCATCGGCTCGGGCTACTACGGCTCCAAGGGCCTGATCACCGTAGCCGCGGGCATTGACGCGGACAAAGAGGAGACCGTCCGGGCCGAGGTGCTGCGCCAGCTCCAGTGCTGCCGGGACGGTGAGATCACCGACGCCGAGCTCACCGCCGCCAAGGAGGCGGTGCTCTCCGGCCTGCGGGGAGTGGTGGATTCCCCCGGCACCATCGAAGGCTATTTCTCCACCGCCGCCCTCAGCGGTCTAAGGATGGATCTTTCGGAATACGCCCGGGCCGTGGAGCAGGTGGACACCGCCGCCGTGGCGGAAGCCGCCCGCCGGGTGCGCTACCACTCCAGCTTCTTCCTGAAAGGAGCCAGTCACCATGCGTAAAACTTACTTTGAGCGGCTGGACGAGACCCTTTACACCGCCCAGCTTCCAAACGGCCTGACGGTGAAGGTGGTCAAAAAATCCGGCTTTACCCAGCAATTGGCATATTTCGTCACGGATTTTGGCTCCATCCACCGGGACTTTCTGCTGGATGGGCAGGAATACCATGTCCCCGAGGGGGTGGCCCACTTTCTGGAGCACAAGATGTTTGAGCTGCCGGACCGGGATGTGACCGCGGAATTTGCCCAGCTCGGTGCCAATGTCAACGCCTTCACCAGCTTCGACATGACGGCCTACTATTTTTCCTGCACCTCCAATTTCAGCGCCTGCCTGCATCTGCTGCTGGAATTTGTGTCCACCCCCTACTTCACCGCCGAAAGTGTAGAGCGGGAAATGGGCATCATTGACCAGGAGATCGCCATGAACGAGGATTCCCCGGACAACCGGGAATTCGAGGCCCTGATGGAGCGGCTTTACAGCAGCCACCCGGTGCGCCGGCCTATTCTGGGCACCCGCGCCTCCATCCGGCAGATCACCCCGGAGATCCTCTACACCTGCCACCGGGCCTTTTACACCCCGGAGAACATGATCCTGTGCGTGGTGGGCGATGTGGACCCGGAGGAGGTTGCCGCCATCGCCCTGGAGGTGCTGGGCACCGAATGCTCCCCCGCCGCCCAAAAGCTGCGGCCCTGGCAGGAGGACATGACCTGCCGCCAGGACAAGGGAGAGCTTACGCTGGAGGTCGCCATGCCCACCTTCCAGCTTGGCTTCAAATGCGAGCCGGCTGGCACAGGCGAGCCGGCCCTGCGCACCGATGTCATCGGCTATCTGGCGGCGGAAACCCTGTTCGGCGAATCCTCGGAGCTGTATCTGAAGCTTTACGAGGAGGGGCTCATCGACAGCTCCTTCGGCGGCGGGTTTGAGACCATCGACGGCTGCGCCATGGTCACCTGCGGCGGCGACGGAGACCGGGCGGAGGAAATTCTCACCGCCCTCCTTGACAAAGCCCGGAAAATCGTGGAAAATGGACTGGATGAAGCCGATTTTCTGCGGCTGAAGCGGGGCGCCATGGGCCGCCGCATCCGGGATCTGGACAGCTTCGAGGCCCTGTGCTTCCGAATCTGCGCCTACCATTTCCTGGACTTTGACTATTTTGATTTTCCCGCCGTCTACGCGGATGTGACATCGGAGGAAGTCCGGGAATTCATCGCCCGGGTCATCACCCATAAGCGGTCAGCCCTGTGCACCACCGTCCCGGCAGAATGACCCTGCCCCATTCCAAGGAGGAATTTTCATGAACAACAGCTTTACCACCATCTCCTTCCCCTCCCTGGGAATCGAGATCGATCCCGGCCGCTCCATTTCCATCGGCGGGTTCAGCATTTACTATTACGGCATCATCATCGCCCTGGGCCTGATGCTTGCCATCATCTACGCCTGGAAGCGCTGCCGCCAGTTCGGCGTGAAGGAGGATGACCTGACCGATGGTGTCATCTGGGTGGTCCCCTTCTCCATCATCTGCGCCCGGCTTTACTACTGCATTTTCAAGTGGGAGACCTACGCCGATGATCCCCTGAGCATCCTGGAGATCTGGAACGGCGGTCTTGCCATTTACGGCGGCGTGATCGGTGCGGTCATCGGCACCTCCATCCACTGCAAGTTCAAGAAGATCAAGATCCCCGCCCTGCTGGATCTGGTGGTGCTGGGCCTGCTGATCGGCCAGTGCGTCGGCCGCTGGGGCAACTTCTTCAACCGGGAGGCCTTCGGCTCCGAGACCGACACCTTCCTGCGGATGGGCCTTTATAACAGCATTACCGGCAAGTGGACTTACCACCACCCCACCTTCCTGTACGAATCCCTTTGGAATTTCGTGGGCCTCATCCTGCTGCACTTCCTGTCCAAGCGCCGCAAGTACGACGGCCAGGTGACCCTGGGCTATGTGGCATGGTACGGCCTGGGCCGGGCCATGATCGAAAGCCTGCGCACCGACAGCCTGTATTGGGGCGTTTTCCGGGTCAGCCAGCTGCTGGCAGCGGTGAGCTGCTTCGCCGCGGTGATCGCCCTGGTGATCCTGTCCTTTCAGAAGCACGATCCTTCCCGGCTGTTCGTCAACCAGGTCGCCGCCGCTGAAGCGGCAGCAGAGGTTGCTCCGGAGCCGGAGGAACCCGCAGCGGAGACCCCCGATACTGAGGAATGACCCAGGCGGGATAAGTTGGAGTTTGGCGTGCAGTTGGATAACGCACCGAACCCTTGCCCCCCTCATGAATGCGGGGGGAGTCAAAAAAACGCGGATTGGGGCGAACTCCCCCAGTCAAATTGCCTGATATCGGCAATTTGACAGCCCCCTCTTAAAAGCGGGGGCCAAGGGCGCTGCCGCGCCAAAAATATCCACGTCATTGCGAGCCAGTGCGCACACTGGCGTGGCAATCCCGT
>CAZHEG010000024.1:0-10271 GCA_964531435.1 uncultured Oscillospiraceae bacterium
GGGAGGTGGAGCGGGGCGGTCAGGTCTATTACCTGCACAACCGCACCGAGACCATTGACCAGTGCGCCGGAGCCCTGCGCCGCCGCATCCCCGGCCTTTCCGTCGCTGTCGCCCACGGACAGATGGGCGAGGACGCCCTGGGGGATGTGATGCAGGCCATGGCAGACGGCGACATCCAGGTCCTGGTGTGCACCACCATCATCGAGACCGGCCTGGATATTCCCAACGCCAACACCCTCATCATCGAAAACGCCGACCGCTTCGGCCTGTCCCAGCTGCACCAGCTCCGGGGCCGTGTGGGCCGCTCCACCCGCCACGCCTATGCCTACTTCACCTACAAGCCGGACAAAAACCTGACAGAGATTGCGGAAAAGCGGCTCTCCGCCATCCGTGATTTTGCAGAGTTCGGCTCCGGCTTCAAGATCGCCATGCGCGACCTGGAGATCCGCGGCGCGGGAAATCTGCTGGGCGCGGAGCAATCGGGCCACATGATGAGCGTGGGCTACGATATGTACCTGAAGCTCCTGGACGAGGCGGTTCTGGAGGAGCGGGGCGAAAAGCCCAAGCAGCCGGACTGCACCGCCGACCTCAACGTTACCGCCAATGTGGATAAGGACTATGTCAGCCGGGGCGAGGAACGGATGGACCTGTACCGCCGCATGGCAGCCATCCGCAGCCAGGAGGATGCCGACGATCTGCTGGACGAGATCATCGACCGTTACGGCGATCCTCCCAGAGGCGTTCTGAACCTGATCGACATTGCCCTGCTCCGTGCCCAGGCCCAGGCCTGCGGCATCCAGGATATCCGGCAGAAGGCAGGCGACGTGCTCTTCACCCTGACGAACCTGAATTACGATGCCGTCAGCCTGATGTGCTCCGACCCGGACTACAAAAACCGGCTCCAGTTTGTTGCCACCGCGAAGCTTCCCACCCTGCGTCTGAAGCTGTCCGCCGGGGTGGACAGCCTGAAGCAGAGCAAGGTATTCATCGAACGGTATAAAAAATGCTGCAAAAATGACGCTGTTTAAAGTAAATTAACTTACTGGTAACGATTTGTCATTGAAATTTATGACAAATATGGTACAATAGGTAAGTACGATCACCTTTAATGCGGTTCTGCCGCTGACAGATAGGAGAGGAATATGAACAATACGGATGCTTTTGATGCGACCCAGCGGGTCAATCTGGATGCAGACGATCACAAATCCGCGCACCGTCCTTCTTCGGCACGGCCTTCTACGCCCCGGCCCACCCCGTCCCGCCGGGCCCGGGAACGGAAACGCCGTCAGAGGAACATCCTGATCGCAGCCTGCGCTGCCGCAGTTTTGATTTTGATCGGCCTGGTAGTGCTGATCGTTTCCCTGCTTTCCGGCCCCGAGGAGGATGACGGCCTGATTCTCGACAACGTTTTCGCCGCCGGTGTCAATCTGGGCGGCATGAACGTCAATGATGCCAAGGCAGCCCTCCACGCCGCCACGGACAATACCTACACCGAATACGACATGACCATTTCCATCCTGGATACCACCCTGGTCCTCTCCCCGGAGAATACCGGTGCCCGGCTGGATGTGGATGCCGTGGTTCAGGCCGCCTACAACTACGGCCGCACCGGCTCCAATGCCGAGCAGGAGCGGGCCCGGGAGCAGGCCGCCAATACCAGCTGCACCATCTCCATTGTGGAATATCTGAATCTGGATACGAACTATATCAAGAGTGTTCTGTCCGGCCTTGGCGCTCAGTACAGCACCCTTCTGACCCAGAGCAGCTATACCCTGGTGGGCAACCGCCCGGATATGGACATGGACATCAAGGACACCGAGATCGCCTACCAGACCCTGACCATCCGCATCGGCACCGCCGAGTACGGCCTGAACACCGATACCCTGTACGAGCAGATTCTGGATGCCTACGAGATCAACATCTTTGAGGTCACTGCCAACTGCACCGTTGTGGATCCGGATCCTCTGGACGTGGAAGCCATTTATGCTTACTGCGAATGCATCGAGCCGGTGAATGCCGAGTTCAACACGGAGACCTACGAGGTCACCCCGGAGATTTACGGCTACGGCTTCACCCTGGAGCAGCTGCAGTCCGCCATTGACAACGCCGATTACGGCGACACCCTCACCCTGAAGCTGTACTTTATCGAGCCGGATATCACCCGCTCTTTCTACGAGGATAACCTGTTCCAGGACACCCTGGCCACCTTCACCACCACCCTTTCCGGCAGCACCGCATGGAATGCCAACGTCAAGCAGGCTGCCAAGATGCTCAACGGAACCATCATCAAGGCCGGCGAGGATTTCTCCTTCAACGCCATCACCGGCAAGCCCACCACCAAGACCGGCTTCCAGGCCGCTTATGCATACCTTGGTAAGTCCTACCAGAGCTTTGTCGGCGCCGGTATCTCTCAAGTCGCTTCTACCCTCTACTGCGCCGCTCTCGCCGCGGAGCTGGATATCCTGGAGCGCAGCAGCCACAGCTACACCGTTGACTACATCCAGGCCGGCTTTGATGCCCAGGTTTATTTCGGCAGCATGGACCTGAAGTTCACCAATAATACGGAGAACGCCATCCAGATCCTTGCGGAGGTAGTAGGCCACGACCTGACCATCACCATTCTGGGCTCTGATACCCGGGACTATAACACGAAGCTCCGCTTCGTCATCGACGAGACCTTCGCTCCCAGCACCGTCTACAATACCATGACGGAGGATAATACCGGCGGCTACACCGCTGGCACCGTCCTGACCCAGGGCATCACCGGCTACTCCATCAGCACCTACGTTGTGCATACCAACAAGGAGACCGGCGCAAAGCTGGAGGAGATCCTCATCGGTGAATCCTACTACGCCAAGCGGGACCAGGTAGTCGTGAGCATCTATCAGCCCCCGGTGGTAGTGCCCGAACCCACCGACCCCCCGGAGACCACCGACCCCACGGATCCCTCGGAGACGACCACCCCCACGGAACCGGAAGAGACCACCGCTCCCACCGAGCCGGAGGAAACCACCGCTCCCACAGAGGGCACCGAAAATACCCAGCAGGATCAGCCCAGCGAAGAAACTACATAATAAATACACCGCTGTTCAGCTCCGAACAGCGGTGTTTTTTAATGATTTTTCAGTTCATCGCCCGAATGTCCAGGTGGTAATCCACCTCACCGGCGGCGGTATTCTCGATCTCGATGGAATATGCCATATCCACACTTCCGCCCTCCGGCGTAATGTCAAACCAGAGGTGGTTGGCGCGGACACGCATCATCAGGGCTCCGAACTCCATCTGATACAGCGAGTCGTGGGCAACCCCAAGCTGGAAGATCATTCTGGAATTCAGCTTTCCGGTGCGGGTCAATATCACCCGGTCCGGCTCTACCCGGAAGGTGGTGGTGACGCCTGTAAGGCCCGTCAGGTCGCTTTCTTCGTAGGCGATGTCCCAGCCGCCCTCCAGAAACTCCATGGTTCCGGCGGTCACCAGCTCGATGACATCGGGTTCCTGATCCTGATAGGTCTGCCGGCCCCGGATGGACAGCATCACATCCCGCTTCATTTCTTAGCCTCCATGGCCAGCTTCAGCAGCTCATCGATCAGCTGTTCGTTGCCAATTCCGCTGGCGGCAAACAGCTTGGGATACATGGAAATGGAAGTGAAGCCAGGCAGGGTGTTGATCTCATTGAACACCACCCTGTCACCCTCATAGGTCACGAAGAAATCCACGCGGGACAGGCCCTGACAGCCGATAGCGCTGTAAATCCGCACCGCGGCCTCCCGCACCTGCTCCTCGACCTCCTCGCTGATGCGGGCGGGGATATAGGCAACGGAGGTGTCGGTCACATATTTTGCGTCGTAGTCATAGAAGTCCGCGCCGGAGTCGATCTCGCCGCAGATGGAAGCCATGGGGCTCTCGTTGCCCATAACGGCAACCTCCACTTCCCGGCCGTGGATGAACTCCTCCACCAGGATCTTGTCGTCATAGGTTCCGGCCTTCAGCAGCGCGTCCTTCAGGGCAGCCCGGTCGTGAGCCTTGCTGACGCCCACAGAGGAGCCGGTACCGGCGGGCTTGACGAATACGGGATAGCTGAATTTAGCCTCCACAGCCTCCAGCATGGCCTCCAGACGGTTATCCAGCTCGGAGCCGCGAACCAGCATCCACTTTGCCTGGGTGACCCCAGCCTGGTCTGCCACCAGCTTGGTCAGGGTCTTGTCCATGGCCACGGCGGAAGCGGAAACGTGGGGGCCCACATAGGGAATGCCCGCAAGCTGCAGCAGGCCCTGCATGGCGCCGTCCTCGCCGTTTTCTCCGTGAAGCACCGGGAACACCACATCGATCCATTCCCGGACCACGCAGTCACCCTCGAAGCTCAGCAGGCCCTGTCCCCGGACCGGGGAGATCGCCGCCCGGCGGTTGGCAGGATGATCCTTCCATTCGCCGGTGGGGAGCATGGAATAGTCATCGCCGCCGAACAGGATCCAGTCACCCTTCATCGTGATGCCCACCGGGAAAACGTTGTACTTTTCCTTGTCCAGGCAGCTCAGAACGAACTCCGCGGAGCGCAGGGAAACCTCATGCTCCGGGCTCATGCCGCCAAAGAGAACGCAAACACTTAACTTTTTCATTTGATTCGCTCCAATTTACAAAATTTTTCTGGAATTCCCCGGCAATGGTGCTATAATATGAAACAGATTTTTCAAAGAATGGGGGCATTGCCTTGCAAATCGAACTGAGCAACAAGGAATTCCGAAGACTTCTGGATATGGTCTACATCGGCAACTGGATCCTCAACTCCACCCGGGGCGACGACCGTTTCAAGGATTATGATGACCTGGAAAGCAAGCTGTTCGCCCTGTGCCGCGGCTGCGGCATGGATGTTCTGGCGGAGGATTGGGAGGATACCGTGATCCCCTCCCGGGCCTACGAGCAGGGAGGCATCCAGGAGGTCATCGCCTATTACGAGGACAATGTATTCTATGAGATCCTGGCGGAAGAGTTGTCCCGCCGGGACATGGACTACCCGGAGATCAACGCGGATAACTACGACGAGATCGTCACCCGGATGAGCCAGTATATGCAGGAATTTGAGTGCTCCGGCGTGGAGCACCTGGTGCTGGAGGAGTAATTACTTCAGCAGCGCCTCACCGGCCCGGTAAATATCACCGGCGCCAACGGTGAGGATCACGTCACCGGGCTGTGCCAGCCGGCGCAGCTCCTCGGTCACCTGGGGCAGTGTGGCACAGTAGATGGAGCCTGGCAGCTTCTCCTGCAGATCTCTGGAGGAGATGCCGATGGTGTTCCGCTCCCGGGCGGCATAGATCTCCGCCAGGATCACAACATCGGGCTTCTTCAGCTGCTCCACAAAATCATCAAACAGCGCGTGGGTCCGGGTGTAGGTATGGGGCTGGAAGGCGAAGATCATCCGCTTGCAGCCCATGGCCCGCACCGCGTCAATGGTAGCCTGCAGCTCACCGGGATGGTGGGCATAATCATCATAAACATCGGCGCCGTTGAAGGTGCCCTTGAACTCCTGGCGGCGTCCCGCGCCCCGGAAGGTCGCCAGGCCGGCGGAAACCGCCTCGCCGGGAATGCCCAGCATCCAGGCCGCACCCGCTGCCGCCAGGGCATTGATGGCGTTGTGACGGCCAAAGACCGCAAGCTCCACGTGGCAGTACACCGCCCCATCGCAGACCACGTCAAATTCCCGCCAATCGCCGGAAATATTTACAGGGCGCACCCGGTTGTTTTCGCCCAGGCCGAAGCTGACATACTCCAGTCCGGAGAGGGTCTCGACGGTGTTGGCGTCATCGCCGTTGGCCAGAATTCCGTTGGTGCTGAGCTGGGCGAACTGGCGGAAGGATTTCTCCACATCCGCAAGATCCTTGAAATAATCCAGGTGATCCGCCTCGATATTCAGCACGACCGCCAGGGTCGGGAAGAAATTCAGGAAGGAATCGCAGTACTCACAGCTTTCCAGCAGGATGGTGTCGCCATTGCCCACCCGATGGCCTGCGTGCAGCAGCGGCAGGTAACCGCCGATCATAACGGTGGGATCCTTCTCCGCTGCCATCAGAACATGGGCCATCATGGATGTGGTGGTGGTCTTGCCGTGGGTGCCGGATACACAAACCGCATTCTCATAGGAGCGCATGATCACGCCCCAGGCCTGTGCACGCTCAAATACGGGAATGCCGTTGGCCCGGGCGTAGGCGATCTCGGGATTGTCGTTATGTACCGCAGCGGTACGGATCACGCAATCCACGCCCTCAACATTCTCTGCCCGGTGGCCGATGTGGACCTGGATGCCCTTTTCCATCAGCTCGTCGGTGGAAACGGAGGAATTCATATCCGATCCGGAAACGATCAGTCCCATGCCCTGCAGCACCAGTCCCAGGGGGCGCATGGATACACCGCCAATTCCCACAAGATGGGCCCGCATTCCGGGCTTTATATAGCTCTGAAGCTTCAGAGTGTCGTTCTGCATAATCAAAGCAACTCCATTATCAAAATTCATTAACCCGTTTATTATATCGCAAATCTTAAGAATTTACAACCATTATTTGAAGAAACCACGATTTTTGCGGCAAAAAAGAGCCGGCGGAGCATTCCGCCGGCATTTTTCACCAATATTCCAGGATACATCCCGCAATGAAATACCCCCCCCGGGCGCAAAGCTCCGCATCCTCAGATCATCTGGCCCGCCAGCTCCACCAGGGCATTCCATACGAACAGCAGCGGCAGAAACGTCAGCGCCACGGTGATCACCCGAAGCAATATCCAGCGAATCCACCCCACCCGGGGCCCCCGCTCCAGATCATAGCACAACAGCCCCAGGCAAAAGAACAGCGCCACCAACGCAGCCACCGTCATAACAGGACGGCGGAAAGGAAACCGGAGATGGTTATCCAGCGCCATGGCCCAGAAGTTCATCAGGGCATAGAAGCCCAGGCTACCCCCGGCGCTGTAACCAAGCCCGATCCCGATTTCCGGAAGCCACTTTTTCACGCCGCTCTCCCCCCTTCGTTTTCTTCATGATACCATAGCCATTATCGTTTGTCAATAATTAGTTGCGGTTATTCGCAGCACCTTCCCCTTAATCGCGCCGCGAACACCGGGGAATTTCCAGCAATACCCACAAGTAACACGAAAGTAACACCACTTTTCCGGCAGATATGCTATAATGAACGCAAAGGAGGCTTCCCAATGGAATTTAAAGACAAACTCAAAGCACTGCGCAAAGCCAGAGGACTGACCCAGGCACAGCTCGCCGAAGCCATCTTTGTCAGCCGCAGCACCGTTGCGAAATGGGAAAACGGACTGGGGCTGCCCGGCCCGGAGTCCATGAAGCTGCTGGAGGAATATTTCGGGGTGCAAACCACCGACATCGCCACATCCGAACCCGAGGCTGTTATCCTGCAAAAAAACCGCCGCCTTCGCCTGATCGGACAGGCAGCCAGCTGGTGCATGCTGTTCCTGGCGGTCGCGGCGCTCTCCGTGCTTCCCTTCGCCATTCAAAGCGGCGACTATGGATTTACCTGGGACATGGCAGCAGGTGTATTTGCGAACGATCCCTACATCGATACCGGTGATTTCCGCGTCTATTACTCCGTTTTTGAGGGCGACTGGGAGGACGGCCGCCACTGGTACAGCCTATCGACCTTCCGCCCGGTGGAAAAACACATATGGGGCTTCACAGTCAGTGAAGAAGATTATGAGTCTGACGTGATCCTTTATAACAACACAATGGTTGGCAGACTGTACTCCATAAAAGGAAGGTACGGGTATTACAACCTGATCCGTAATTCAATGTATAACCCCATCCCCGACTTCATCCTTACCATTGAGTCCGTATCCATCAGCGGTGTGGAATATCCCGTCGAAAACGGCTTCTTTTTCATCACCCCGGAGCCAGTGGAATATTTTGAGATCGGAGATATTTTTCTGAACGTAGAGTAAAAAGCAGCCCAGATGGGCTGCTTTTTTATTATCATATCACACAAGACCCATGGCCCGAAACCTGTCAGCCACAAGGGCAATGGTATCCGACACAAACGCGCTGTACTCCTCCCCGGTGATCACGATCCTTTTGATCCCGTCATCCTCCCGGGGCACAAATCCCATCACACCGATCTTCCGAACGACGCACCCATGGGGCAGATAGTCAATATAATCCGGGAATTCCTTTAGCGGCAGGATCTCCGTCAAAAAACCGGAATTGGGATGTTCCTTTAAATAGCGCGCTTCAATGGAGTAGATCTCCCCCATCCGCTGCTGCTTCGGGATCAGCCGCTTCAGCGCATCCCGGTCCTGGGTCATTCCCACGCTTCGCTCCCGCAGGGCTTCATCCGCCATCACCCGGCACCATGCGGCCCGCACCTGCTGTTCATCCCGGATAAATGCCTGAAACGCCGCATCCGTGATGAGGTGGGCATAATATCCCAGCAAAAAGCTGTACTCCTCCCCCCGGCTGATGGCATCCATCCGTTCCAGAATATAAGCCCGGCAAAAGGCATCACAGTCCGCTGCCTGCTTCCGCTCCCCGCTCATCCAGTGGGTAACCGCCCGGGGCGGAGTAAAGGCTGTCCAATCCTCGTTCTCTACGTTGCAGTCCGGCGCGATATTGCCGACGCAGAACCCCCGCCGGTCAAGCCATGGAAAATGCTCCAAAACACCGTCTGCGATCATCAAATGGGTCACCCAGCTCGCCAAAGTCCATTCCTCCCCTCTTTGTTGTATTATCATAGCTTGGTTAACATAATTTGTCAAGGATGCAATGGGATAAAAAATACCCGGAGTAACCTCCGGGTACAAAAACCTTTCCTTTGTGGCTATATTATAGCAGAAAAATGGCTGCTTTTCAAGACTTGTAGTTATCTTTCTTTGCTGTAAAATAGAGGGCACAAGGGGGAATGTATGATGAATGAATTATCGATCCGTCAGATGCAGCTATCGAAAGCCAAGGATGAGATCCGTTGCTGCAACGAGCTAAATCAGATCTACGGTCTTACCCTGACAGAAGCGGATATCACAGAATTGGTGGAGCTGCGTGGTCAGGCCCTGCACAGTACCGGCCGGGTGGAATTCGGCGGCGGCATCCTGCCGAAGCTGATCCGGGCATTTTGCAAGTCACCCTATGTAGATCCCTACAACTATGCCGCTACTCTTGGTGACCTGCAAGATGCTTTTTATTACTTCAAGAATGAGTCAGAGGACCGGTTCTCCGATGATGACCTGATCGAGTTTATGGAGAAGGTATTCAACGGGCAGGCCCACGGCTCCACCGAGGTACTGACCACCATCTCTCTGGAAGAGCTGTGCCGTTGGGCCCGGAACGACTTCGATGACCGCTATGCAGAAGAGGAGGCATTTTGGTGAGCCAGCTGCCGATCAACCCGCTATCCCCGGAAGAACAGCAAAAAATCATGGATCAGATGTACCTGCTGATGGGAAAGCAGGTGCAAAGCTACCACAAACACCGGCATATGGGGAACAACTCTTCTGTCACGGTTGAGCTCGCCCAAGAGCTGATGGAGTCCGTTACATATACGGTCAGCTTAGTCGGCGGTGTGTATGCCCATAGAAATATTGGAGAAGCTCTCCAGCTCGGGCAGGAGATCCTGGCGAGCAGACTTAGCAAGGCCAAATCAATGCTGGAGCTGGTGAATGGTACTGCCCCCCGGTGGCAGACGGAATGCCGCTGGGAAGCACTGCGCTATCTTCGGCATTATCTGGATCACTACGATCAGCTTCACCTGGCACATCAAGGCCCGGATGATCTGTTCTATCCAATTCTGATTTCACCGCCAGAGGGTATCCAGGGAATCGATTGCTGTATCTTTTATCTGAACATCCTGTGGATCGAGAATCAAATCATGGCAGGTGTCCCGGAGGCTTCGCTGGAGCAGTTTTGGAACAGACTCCCTGCGGCCACCCTCAACCAATGCGAACACCTGCTGATCAACGGCATTGGCAAGGCGCTTCTGGGAGCCGGTATCGACCCACTGGTATTTGAACCCGAAGAACATATGCGGCTCATTGTTGCACTGATGAGCACAACGGAAGGAAAACTGAAGGACTCAGCCCAGCTTCTGTGCCAATGGCTTGATCTGAAGGATGAGAATGCCAGAATGTATGTAGAAGCGGTCATCCCGCAACTGGCAATGTGGCTCGGTGATAATGTATGTAATGTGGAGCTGAGCAGCTTATTTATATGATATTCCGGTGGAGTTTCAGAGCATTCCGGGTTTTTTAGAGAAAAGCGCCGCATTTCTGCGGCGCTT
>CAZHEG010000025.1:0-10031 GCA_964531435.1 uncultured Oscillospiraceae bacterium
GCGATGTACATGGTGGGGCCTTCAAACTTCTGGCACAGCAGGGTCTCGGGGGTCTCGGGGCCGAAGTTGCCCAGGAACACCACCAGAGCATTGACACCATTTGCCTTCACGTCCGCCAGGGCAGCCAGGGCATCCTTCTCGTTCTCCACGGTGATGGGGCACTCATAGATGCCTTCGCCGTAGGCAGCCACGATATTCTTGCGGCGCTGGGTGGAAAGGGCGATGGGGAAGCAGTCACGGGATACGGCAATGATGCCAAGCTTCACTTCAGGAATGTTCATGTTGATCTGTCTCCTTTAAATAAAATTTTGAATGTCGATATTTTCACCGGACAGGCCGATTTTCGCGCCGTTTTTTGCTTCGCCGGAGTCGGGATGGGCCAGCAGCCACTTGTTGCAGGCGGTGAGGAGCTCGTCCTCTGCCGTCTTATTCTTCATGACGGGCCGCTCCAGATTGGTGCCCTTGGGCAGCGCCACCATCACCCGGAAGCCCTCGTCAAGGGATGCCTGGCAGGGCGCGTAGTGCAGCGTCGTGGCGTAGCACTCGATCAGCACCCCGGCGGGAGCCTTAAATGCCTTGACCCTGGCGGTATCCAGAATGCCATCCTCAATTTCATCCTGCCTGGCAAGAAGCAGGATGAAGTCGCCGACACCCAGGTTAAACTCGCTGTCCCGGTGGTATTCCAGGCAGTTGAGCCTGGTATTGCGGCCGTTGCACCAACCGAGCTGCACCGGCATGCCGCCGTAGCAATGCTCGGAAATCTCCACCATGGCGGGCAGCTCCTGCATAGGCTCCCACTGGGGAACATATTCCACCGCCGGGCCGCAGGGTGCGTCCTTCAAAACCTCCAGGATCTCCCCCACCGCATCCTCCAGCCCGGTGACCACCTGGCCGTAGGGCTTGAATTCGGGATCAAAAACAGAGTAGATTTTCATGGTCAGTCCTCCGCAAATGCCGCAAAGAGATCCCTGCAGGCAGGATAAATGGTCTTAAACTGCTGATAGCGCTTCTCATATTTCGCCACCAGCTCCGGCTCCGGCTCCACCGTGGATGCCACCGTCACCAGCGCGCCGCAGGCAGCCTGGACACTGGGATAGGCTCCGCAGGCCACCATGGCAAGCATGGCGCCGCCCATGCCGGGGCCCTGCTCGGATTCCAGGCACTGAAGCTGCGCGTTCAGCACATTCGCCATGATCTTCTTCCACAGGGGGCTCTTGGCACCGCCGCCGCAGATCTTACTGGAATTGATGGTGATGCCCAGACTTCTTGCCACCTCTACGCTGTCCCGGATGGCGTAGGCCACGCCCTCCAGCACCGCCTGGGTCAGGTCCGCCCGGGTGGTGTCCATGGTCATGCCGATGAAGGTGCCGCGGGCATTGGTATCGTTGATGGGGCTGCGCTCGCCCATCAGGTAAGGCAGGAAGTAAACGTGATTTTCGCCCAGCTTTCCGTCGGTAATGGGCTGCTGCTCGGCGGCGTAGTCCCCGGTCCGGTAGATCTCATCCATCAGCCACTTGTTGCAGCTGGCGGCAGAGAGCATACAGCCCATCAGGTGCCATCCGCCGTCCGCGTGGGCGAAGGCATGGAGGGCATTGTTGGGATCAACGCCGAACTTTTCGGAGGAAATGAACACGGTGCCGGAGGTGCCCAGGCTGATGTTGCAGCCGCCCTCGCCTACCACGCCGGTGCCCACCGCGGCAGCGGCATTGTCGCCTGCGCCGGCAGCGACCTTCACAGCCGCGGAGATGCCCAGCCTGGCTGCCACTTCGGGCTTCACCGTGCCGATGCAGTCATAGCTTTCAAAGAGCCTGGGCATCTGGGATTCCGAAACGCCGCAGATATCCAGCATTTCCTTCGACCAGCACTTGTGCTCCACGTCCAGCAGGAGCATGCCGGAAGCATCGGAATAATCACAGGCGTGAACGCCGGTGAGGATATAGTTGATGTAATCCTTGGGGAGCATGATCTTCGCGATCCGGGCGAAATTCTCCGGCTCGTTCTCCTGCACCCACAGCACCTTCGGGGCGGTAAAGCCGGCAAAGGCGATGTTGGCGGTCAGGGCAGAGAGCTTTTCTTTGCCAACGACATTGTTCAGGTATTCTACTTGTTTCGTGGTTCGGCCGTCGTTCCAGAGGATGGCGGGGCGGATCACGTTATCATTTTCATCCAGGATCACCAGGCCGTGCATCTGGCCGCCGCAGCCGATGCCTGCCACCTCACCGCCGTCAAAGCCGCTGAGCAGCTGGGGGATGCCCTCCATAACCGCCTTTTCCCAGTCCTGGGGGGCCTGCTGGCTCCAGCCGGGCTTGGGGAACTCCAGGGGATATTCCCTGGATACCACATTTTTGATCTGACCCTTTTCATCCATCAGCAGCAGCTTCACCGCCGAGGTTCCCAGGTCAACACCGATATACAAAGCCATAGGCTCACTCCTCCTTTATGATGGCAGTCAGCCGGATGTCCCGGCTGGACGCGCCGATCTGAATTTCATATTCGCCGGGTACCACAGTGAAGGCCTTCGCCGCCGCATCCCACTGGGCAAAATCCCGGTCCGTCAGGGTAAACCGCACATTTTTCTCCTGCCCCGGCTCCAGGGCCAGCTTTTCAAAGGCCCGAAGCTGGTGCACACCGTCCTTCGCAAGGTACAGCTGCACCGTTTCCATGCCGGATCTTAGGCCGGTGTTCTTCACCGTCAGGGTCACTTCCCTGCCCTGCACCGTCAGGCCGCTGTAAGAAAATTCCGTGTAGCCCAAACCGTGGCCGAAGCAGAAGTTTACATCCACCCCGGTGTCATAGTGGCGGTAGCCCACCATGGTCCCCTCGGTGTATTCCACCCGGCCCGCTGCGATTTTGGCGGGGCACTGTCCGGCGTTTTTCAGGAAGGTCTCCGCCAGGCGGCCGCTGGGGTTCGTTTTCCCGAACAGCACATTTGCCAGGGCGGTGCCGCCCTCCATGCCGGCATAGTAGCTCCACACCAGGGTCCCGGCCTTTTCCAGCCAGGGCATCTCCACCGGGGATCCGGCATACATCACCACAACGGTGTCCGGCCGCACATCCAGCAGCGCGGAAAGCACCGCGTCCTGGCCGTAGGGCAGCTTCATATTCCGCCGGTCCAGACCCTCCACATCATAGTCGTGGTTCAGTCCGCCCACGAAAATCACCGCGTCGCTGTTTTTCGCCAGCTCCAGGGCTTCCTCCAGGCTGGCCTGGGTCAGCACCGGCTCCTGGGGCCGCTGCACATCCTGGGTGGAGGATGCCTGCCAGCTGATCTCCGGGCGGCTTCCCAGCTCCGGCAGGCCGTAGCCCGGGGCGTAGGAAACTTTGGCGTTGCCGCCCAGCAGCTTCTTGATGCCCATTAGGGGGGTGATCTCATACAGGGCCTTGATCTCGGCGCTGCCGCCGCCGAAGCTGTGGACCGCCACCGCGTTGCCGCCGATGACCGCCACGGTCTTTACCCCGGTGCTCAGGGGCAGCACATGATCCTCGTTTTTCAGCAGGATGATGGATTCCTCCGCCACCGCCAGTGCCGCCGCCCGGTGCCCGGGGGTGTTATAGGCGCCGGGCTTACGGCTGTCTTTCTCCGGGCCGATCATCTTCAGCCGGAGCATCAGGCGCAGGATATTGCGCACCTTTTCATCGATCAGGCCCTCTTCCACCTGGCCGCCGCGGATCTTTTCCAGCAGGGCCTTGGCAAGGTAATGATTTTCAAAATCGTAACGGACGTCCATTTCCACATCCAGGCCGGACTGGGCAGCGAGAACAGTATCATGGACACCGCCCCAGTCGGAGACCACCAGGCCGTCATAGCCCCATTCCTCCCGCAGGATCCGGTTCAGCAGGCTGACGCTGGTGCAGCAGTGCTCCCCGTTCAGCCGGTTGTAGGCGCCCATCAGGGCCAGGACACCGCCCTCCTTCACTGCCGCCTCAAAGCCGGGCAGATAAATTTCCCGCAGGGTCTTTTCGTCCACCAGGGTGTCCACCCACAGCCGGTCCTCCTCCTGGGAGTTGGCTGCGAAATGCTTTACACAGGCGGCAGTGTCATGCTCCTGCACGCCCCGGATCAGGGACGCCGCCATCTGGCCCACCAGGCAGGGGTCCTCGCTCATGTATTCAAAATTCCGCCCGCACAGGGGTGTCCGCTTGATGTTGATGCCGGGAGCCAGGATCACATCCTTGCCCCTGCCCCTTGCCTCCTCGCCCAGCACGGAGCCGGCCTTGTGGGCAAGCCTCCGGTTCCAGGTGGATGCCAGGGCACTGTTGCAGGGCAGATACGTCACATAATCGTCGGTCAGGCCGGTATTACGCCATTCGTTCTCGGCAAATTCCAGCCGAACACCCATGGGGCCGTCGGAAAACCACAGCGCCGGGATGCCCAGCCGCTCCACGGGAGCCGTGCGGAACAGGCCCCCGCCGTGGATCATGGACACCTTTTCCTCCAGGGTCAGCCGGGAAAGCAGGTCTTCAATATACTGTTCCATCGCTCAATTCTCCCGGGGCACCGTTACGGTAACGTCCCCGCCCTTTTCAAACTCCAAAACACCAAGGCCCGTATTCACCAGCTCTACCTTGCAGGGCTTTTCGCTCTCCACATGGATGCGGTAATCCCCGCCATTGCGGGTGACGGAGGCTTTTACCTCCACCGTGCCGTCGCCGGAGCACACCCGGGTCCGGGCAGTGCAGCCATCTGTCAGGGCATAGACCTTCAGTGTCACCCCGTCTGCATAGTCGTACACCGGGCCGTTATCCTCCGCGCCCAGGGCGATGATGCTGTTTTCCTTCACATACAGGGGAATGCTGAGATAACCGTGATGCTCCCGGTACCATCTGCCGCCCTGCTTTTCCTCGCCGGTCAGCAGGCTGGTCCAGGTGCCCTCGGGCAGGTAATACTCTGCCATGCTCTGATCGTTGAAGATGGGAGCCACCAGCAAGCTGTCGCCCAGGAAATACTGGGTGGCCAGATACTGGCAGTTCCGGTCCCCGGGATACTCCAGCACCATGGAGCGCATCATGGGCACGCCGGTTTTAGAGGTTTCAACGGCATTGCGGTACAGGTAGGGCATCAGCCGGGCCTTCAGCCGGGTGAAATACCGCACCACATCCACCGCTTCCCCGTCATAGGCCCAGGGCACCCGGTAGGAGCTGGAGCCGTGGAGCCGGGAGTGGGAGGAAAGCAGGCCAAAGGCGCACCAGCGCTTGTACACATCCGGGGTGGAGGTGGCTTCAAAGCCGCCGATATCGTGGCTCCAGTAGCCAAAGCCGGAGCTGGTCAGGCTCAGACCGCCCCGGAGGCTCTGCTCCATGGACTCGTAATCGCTCCAGCAGTCGCCGCCCCAGTGGACGGGGAATTTCTGACCGCCGGCGGTGGCGGAGCGGGCAAACAGCACCGCTTCCTTCTCGCCCTTCTTCCGGCAGATCACGTCGTAGACTGTCTTGTTGTAGAGATAAGTATAGTAATTGTGCATCTTCTCCGGGTCGGAGCCGTCATGATACACGCAATCGGTGGGAATCCGCTCGCCGAAATCGGTTTTGAAGCAGTCCACGCCCATATCCATCAGCTTTTCCAGCTTGCCTGCATACCAGGCCCGGGCCTCGGGATTGGTGAAATCCACGATGGCGAGACCGGGCTGCCACATATCCCACTGCCAAACGTCACCGTTGGGCCGCTTGATAAAGTAGCCCTTTTCTTTTCCCTCAGCAAAGAGGGCGGACTCCTGGCCCACGTAGGAATTGATCCACACACAGATCTTCAGGCCCTTCTCCTTCAGGCGGCGCAGCATCCCCTCGGGATCCGGGAACACCCGGCTGTCCCACAGGAAATCGCTCCAGGAAAATTCCTTCATCCAGAAGCAGTCGAAGTGGAATACCTTCAGCGGAATTCCCCGGGAGAGCATGCCGTCCACAAAGGAATTGACAGTCTCCTCGTCATAATTGGTGGTAAAGGAGGTGCTCAGCCACAGGCCGAAGGTCCAGGGGGCCGGCAGGCCGGGCTTTCCGGTGATGTCGGTATAGCGCGCCAGCACCTCCTTCATGGTGGGGCCGTTGATCAGGAAATAGTCCAGGCTCTCGCCGGGAACGGAGAACTGCACCTTGTTCACCATTTCCGAAGCAACCTCAAAGCTGACCCGCTCCGGATGGTTGACGAACACGCCATAGCCCTTGTTAGACAGGTAGAAGGGGATATTCTTGTAGGACTGCTGGGTGGATGTGCCGCCATCCTCGTTCCAGATGTCGATGCTCTGTCCGTTCTTGACGAAGGCACCGAACCGCTCGCCCAGGCCGTAGATCAGCTCGCCCACACCCAGGGTCAGCTGCTGGCGCATATAGGCGTCGGCAGGGCCCTTGTCATAGGCAAAGCCCTTCCAGTCCGTTTTCACATAGGCCAGATCCTTGCTGCCGGAGGTGGTGATCCGCTCGCCGCCCCGGTAGAAGGCCATAAAACCGTCCTCCTTGCGGATCTCCACCCGAAGGCTGCCGCTGGATACGGTGAGCTTGTCCGCCGTTTCCTCTGCCGCAAGCAGGCCGGACTGGGGCGGCGCGATCTCAAAATGGGGGCCGGGATCCTGCAAGCCCATATGGTGCCAGGTCCGAACGCGCAGCACCTCGGGGTAAGGGGCCGTGATCTCAATGGTCAGGTTCACACCGCCCAGGGTATCGCCCCGGTGGCGAATCTTGGAGGTGGGCGCGCAGATGGTCACCGCGTCCTTTTCGATCCGGGAAAAATAGACCTCCGCCGGAGAGAAGCAGGCGCAGCCCTCCTGCTGAAGCCAGCATCCGTTGCTGAATTTCATAGACAAATCCTCCTTTTTCGGGGCATAGCTTTACTGGTATCATTCTACTAAAAAAACGCCTCGGAAACTACCGCAAAAAATAAACAAAAATCACTGGCGAAATTTGACAAATCGCCTTCGGGCGTATATAATTTAGGGAAAAGCCACAAGAGGAGGGAAGCCGGTGTACCGCATTTTGGTAGTAGATGACGAAGACATTATCCGTGAGGGTATCAAGTGCCTGTTTGATTATGAAGCACTGGGCTTCACCATCTGCGGCGAGGCCGCCACAGGCGAGCAGGCCTACGCCCAGATCACCGCGCTGCAGCCCGACGTTGTGATGATGGACATCCGTATGCCCGGAATGTCCGGACTGGATGTGGTGAAAAAGGTGCGCCAGGACGGTTACAGCGGCAAGATCATCATCGTCAGCAGCTACACCGATTTTACCTACGCCCGGGAGGCCATGCGCCACGGCGTGCAGCAGTATATCACCAAGCCCATCGATGAGGATGAGCTGTCTGAGATCCTGCTCCGCTTCCGGGAGGAGCTGGACCGGCAGCAGCAGGCGGACTCCGCCTCCCGCCGCTACCGTCAAAAGGCCCGGTACTCCATCCTCCGGGACGTTCTCGAGGGCGAAGCGGAGCTGAACGCCGCGGAACAGGCGGACCTGAACCTCTGCGCCGACAGCTACCGGGTCGTGATCTGCGACCGATACCGCCACGATTCCCCGGACCCCGCCGAAGGCTTTGAAGCCCTGATGTGCTACCCCAATCCGAACCACAGCAGCTGGGACCGGGTCACCCTTCACGGCAGCGAGGTATTCCTGCTGAAGGGCAGCGCCGCCATCGCCCGCTTCGAGGAGCGCCGCCACGGCTGCACGGAGGAGCTGTTCCTGGCCATGGGCAGCACCGCTGCCGAGCTAAGCAGTGTCAGCCGCTCCTACCGGCAGGCAGAGCAGCTGAAGAGCCGCCGCTTTTTCAGCCTGCGGGACAGCCACGCCGTGGGCATCGAGGCGCTGGAAAGCCGGGAGGATGCCCAGCCCTTTATCAGCAATGAGCATCTGCAGTGCTATTCCGGCCGGCTGCTGTCCGCCATTCAGTCCTTCAACCGCAGCGCCATGCTCCAGGCGGTGGAGGATCTGCAGCAGGAGCTTCGCGGCTCCGCCGATTCCGAGGATTCTGCCAAGCTGTTTCTCGCGGCGCTGTATCTGCAGGTGAAGAACCAGATGAACCACCTGTACCCCGGCGAATCCATCCCCTTCTCCGCCACCGCTGACGTCATCGCCACCGTGGAAAAAAGCCGGTATCTGCATGAGATCACCGGAATGTTCCGGGAGCAGTTCAGCGCCATCATCGACGCCATCGGTGCCTCCAACCGGGACAGTGTGCTGGAAGAGATCCTGCACTACATCGAGCACAATTACGCCAGCAACATCACCCTGGAGGACATTTCCCAGCTCTTCGGCTACAACCGCTCCTACCTCGGCAAGATCTTCAGCAAGAAGATGGGGCAGAACTTCAATTCCTACATCGACCAGATCCGCATTGAGAAATCCAAGGAGCTGCTGCTCAGCGACGACTCCAAGGTTTACGCCATCGCGGCCCGGGTGGGCTACAAAAATGTGGATTATTTCCATATCAAATTCAAAAAATATGTGGGCATCAGCCCCGCGGAGTACCGCAAGCAGCACAAAGAACCATCGTGTTCCCCTGTGGGGAACACGGAAAAGGGGACCCTTTTCTGAAAAACGCAAAAAATCTCCACCGGTTCATTTTCCGGTGGAGATCTTTGTTTTGTTACTTCTTCAGCGCTTTGCGGACCACAGGGGTGACGATCAGTGCCACCGCGCCGCCGATGAGGGCGGTGAACAGCTGCGGGGTGGAGAAGGTTGCGGGCAGCGCCGTCAGCATGGGCGCCTTCAGCAGGCCCTTGGCCAGCAGGCCCTCTGCCAGAACACCGCAGATCACATAGGTGACCACCACGTACAGCAGCGCGAACTTGCACACCGCGGCTGCCAGCAGGGCGATCACAGACCGGAGGATCTGCTTGCCGTTGCCGCTGATCACATGGAGCAGCACCACATATACGGTATTGCCCAGCATGATCGCCGGCACGGTGAGGATCTGGGGAGCGATGCCAAACAGGTACGCAAAGATCGGGGACAGCAGTGCCACGGTGATGCCGCTGCTCATGCCTGCCAGCAGCACCGTGACTGCCAGCACCGCGTTGACGCAGGAGCCGGTTACCAGCTGGCCCAGGGGCTTTGTCAATGCCTGCAGCACGATCAGCAGTGCCAGCATGACGGCGGTTTCGGTGATCCATTTGATTTTCTTGTTCATAAATAATACCTCTCTTTATCCAATAATACTTGAATATGCTGTTTTGACACTGACACCGGGAAGCGCCCCCACCTTGCCCGCCAGGGCGGCGATGGTGTTCTGGGGGGCGTCCAGGGCAACGGAGATGATGCTGATGCCCCGCTTGCGGTATGGGATGCCCATTCGTCCGATGATGTATTCGCCGTATTCATGGAGCAGGGCGTTGAGCTTTTCCACCGCGCCGGGATTTTCCACAATGATGCTTACGACGGCGACCCGTGTTTCCATATTATGCACCTCTGAAAATGAAATTACCGCACCGTGTGAACGGTGCGGTAACATGGCAAAACAGCACTGCGCCCATCGGGGCAGCGGCGTCTTATCTTTGATACGCACCTTTCACGCAGCCAAGGCTTAATGTCAGGAACTATTTGTGGGAAAGTTAATCGTGATGGTTATGCAGCAGCTCGTGGGTCTTGTCCTTGAAGCAGCCGTTGTAGAACACATCCATCAGGGGGTTCTCGTTGGACTTCTTGATGGCCATGTCGCCGTCGGCGGCGTACAGGCCGGTGGTACGGGTCTCGGCGCGGACTACCTTGGTGCCGTCGGTGGGCTGACCGCCGCCCATGACACAGCCGCCGGGGCAGGCCATGATCTCGATGAAATGGTATTCCTTTTCACCGGACTTGACGGATTCCAGCACCTTCCGGGCATTGGCCAGGCCGGAGGCCACACAGATCTTCACATCGATGCCATTGTAGGGGATGGTGAATTCCTTGATCCCCTGGTCGCCGCGGACACCGCAGTCGGCAATGGCCGCCAGGGTCGCGGAATCATGGCCCTCCACCAGACGGCGCAGGACAGCCTCGGTAACACCGCCGGTGGCACCGAAGATCACACCGCCGCCGGAGCCGATGCCGAAGGGCATATCGCAGGCTTCGCT
>CAZHEG010000026.1:0-9881 GCA_964531435.1 uncultured Oscillospiraceae bacterium
GGCGCAGAGCCTCGGACAGGGGCCGGGCCCGGTTGGAGGTGAGCACCACAAAGGGCACCGACTTCGCCTTCACCGTTCCCACCTCGGGGATGGTGACCTGCATCTCGCTGAGCAGCTCCAGCAGGAAGGCCTCAAACTCTTCATCCGCCTTGTCGATCTCATCGATCAGCAGCACCACCGGCCGCTCCGACCGGATGGACTGCAGCAGGGGCCGCTCCAGCAGGTATTCGTCGCTGAAGAGGCTCTTGGTCAGCTCGTCGGAATCCTTGGCACCCATATTCACCTGAATGGACAGCAGCTGCTTCTGGTAGTTCCACTCGTAGAGGGCCTTGCTCTCATCCAGCCCCTCGTAGCACTGCAGCCGCACCAGATCCCGGTCCAGCGCCGCCGCCATGACCTTGGCGACCTCCGTTTTGCCCACGCCGGCAGCACCCTCGATCAGCAGGGGCCGGCCCAGCTGCAGGGCCACATACAGCACCGTCGCAAGGGCATCGTCATAGATATAACGCTGGTCATCCATTTTCTTTTTCAGTAATTCCAGATCCATATTGGGTCCTCCGGTTTTTTCTTTCAGTATACCTGAAAGAGGGCAATTATGCAAGCACCCAATTTCCCCCGCTCCGGCACGGGATATGCCATGATGAAGGAAAAGACGGATTGGAGTTTATCTTACAGTTACCACAAGAGTTGTCATCCCGAGCGAAGTCGAGGGATCTAGGCACTTATGGTTACATTTGCGGTAAAATCGGTGCCAGGATCCCTCGACTCCCATTCGGTCGCTCGGGATGACACGGTTTTTGGAAATTCACAACAGACCGAAAAACCGAAATTTACTTCACTCTGATGCACAAAAGCACCGCTCCTCCGGGATGGAAGAGCGGTGCTCATTTTTTAGAAAATTACTTCTGGTCAGCAGGGACGGAATCGATGATGCCGACCTCGTACTGCATGATCAGGGCAGCGTCCTCAGCGTCGATCCAGCCATCCTCATTGACGTCAGCAACGTTCAGGTTCAGCTCGGAATCCGCAATGAGGCCAACCTCGTACTGCATGATCAGCGCGGCGTCCTCAGCGTCGACCCAGCCATCCCAGTTCACATCGCCCCAGCGGCCGGGATTAGCAATGGCAATGATCTGCTGCAGGATGTAAGCATCGCCTGCGGCGGTGATCTCAAAGTTCAGGCCGGTGTCAGGCTTGATGTACATGACGCAGAAAGCAGCACTCAGCTTCCAGGAGCCATTCTCTACATAGGCGCTGTCCGGCTGGTTCTTGCTGGAGAAGCCGTTATCAGCCTCGGGAGCAGCAACGTAGGTAACATCCTCGTACATGGTGGCGAAGGAAGCGCCCAGAACATTCATCAGGTCGATCAGGTCAGCCAGGTAACCCTCCACGTTGATGACCTTGCCCTCACGGACGAAGGAAGCATCATTAAAGGGGTTGCTCATGCCAATGATGTCAATGGTCGCATTGGGATTGATCTGGCGGACAGCGTCAATGACCTGGGGCAGGTACAGCAGGTACTCAACGGCGCTGTAAGCAAAGCTCTCCACAGCCAGCGTCATGGCATCGGCCAGAGTCGCGCCACCACCGGTAACAGTCTCATCCAGTCCCTCTTCAACAAGCCCGGCATGTACATCAGCAAGGAACTGATCCACATAGCCCGAAGCACCGTCACCCAGCAGGCCGTCCCAGTCGAACTCCATGGTCTGATTGTAGATCAGGGCCTGGATCATCAGATCCATGGCGGCAGTAGCCATATCGGTGCTGCCGTAGCCGATGGTGATCAGGTCAGCCTTTGCGATGGTGTCAGCATTGGCCTCCACAACGGAAACAGCGTCAACGATGCTGCCGTCCTGGGCCAGGTTGGTGTACTCAGCACCCAGCAGCTCAGCCAGCAGGTCAACATAGCTGTCGGACATGGCGGTGCAGTCGCCGATGGCAACATAGTAAGTGCCGGTGTAGGCGATAAAGCTGCCGGCATTCTCGTCAGCCAGCTTGTCGCGGACGGTGTAGCCGGTGTTGAATGCCCAGACAACGGCATCAGCCAGGACCTTATGTCCGGCGGCAGTGGGAACGCCGTCAACGACCTGGACATCGCTCTTGGGCTCAGCCCACAGAACTTCACCGGAAATATAGGTGGGATCAGAGGTCTTGACCAAGGTGGGCAGAGTGATCAGGTAAGTATTCATGGAGTCCACAGCACTTGCCAGCACCTCATCCATATTGATGCTCAAACCATCCACATCCAGGGTCAGGCCGGCATCACTGTGCAGCATGGGAACCTGGATCAGGGTGGCATCACTGTTGAGCTCGGAGATGGCATTGTAGACCTCAGAGTAGTGGTACATGGCAGAAGCAACAGAATAAACGGTTGCATCGGTGATCAGAAGGGCGGTATCCTCGTCAACACCCAGCTCCATCATGGCAGCCACCATCTCGTCCTCGATCTGGCTGCCAAGGGTCAGAACATAGCTGTCCATGGAAATGCTCAGGCTGCCCAGGACTTCCTCCAGGGAGTCGCCCTTGTCATAGGCTTCCAAAGCCTTCTCAATATTTCCCATCACATAGGAAGCGAAATTGCCGCTGTGGGATGCGATGCTGATGATATTGGCATTTGCAATGGCGTTGCGGTAGGTCTCATCATTGGCGACCAATTCAGCCAGCTCGGCAATGCCCTGGCCGGAAACGGCCAGCTGGGTGTGCTGGACATTCAGCTTGGATGCAGCCTGACCGGCATAGCTGTCGCCGGCGGTCAGATCGTCACCCAGGGAAACGTAGCTGACAGCAGCCGCATTGACAGACATGGCAATGGCATTGCCGCCAACACCCAGCAGCAGGGCGCATACAAGCAGCACACAGGTCAGCGCGCGAAAATTCTTGGTAAACATTCCGGTACCTCCTCATGATATCCGCAAAATGCGGTCGTGTAGTTCAATTTTCAAAACCACATACTATATCCAGTATACTGGAATTCGACATAAAAGTCAACGCAGATTTCGGACTTTCAGCCAAAGAGTATATGGTAAATTATGGACGAAAAACCCCGGGATCCGAAGATCCCGGGGCAAATTCATTCAGTTAAGAATTACTTCCGAAATTAGAAGTGCTTCTTGACCAGGGGCAGAGCGACAATGCCCATAGCGCTGACGATGACGGCAGCAACAGCGACGCTGATGGTGTCGCCGGTCTCAGCGGGGATGTCGTGGCCGCAATCGGCGCTGTGGCCGGTAGCGGGGATGACCTCGGTGTAGGTGTGAGCCTCATCGTTCTGGCAGACCCAGATGATGTAGCCGTCCTCGGTGCAGGTAGCATCGACCTGCTCAGCGATGACGTAGTCGTGGCCCAGAGCGGGCAGCTTAACAGCCTGCAGGTTGGTGTTGTACCAGCACAGCTCATCCAGCCAAGCGTAGCCGCAGATGTCGCAGTACCAGTACTCCAGGTTACCCATCTCCTCACAGGTGGGCTCAACAGCCTCAACGTGGATGATGTTGTGCTTGGGAGCCAGCTTGACGCTCAGGAAGTTGGAGATCTGAGTCAGATCCTCGTCGACCCAAACGGTCTCACAGACGGAGCAGTACCAGTACTCAATGTTACCTTCCTCGAAGCAGGTGGGCTCAACGGCCTCAACGTGCACGACGGTGTGGGCAGCGGGGACAACAACGCTCATACGGTTGGTGACCAGGGTCATAGCCTCGTCCAGGCAGACCAGACCACAGGCGTCGCAGTACCAGTACTCGAGGTTACCGTTCTCCCAGCAGGTAGCGGCAACAGCCTCAACGTGGCCCTTGGCGATGTGGTTGGCGGTGTCGTAGTACTCCTCAGTGTAGGTGTCGCCACACTTGGAGCAGGTGTAGGTGATAACACCGGTGGTGCAGCAGTCAGCAACAGTGGTGATCTCCTTGGTGTACTCGTGAGCGCAGGAAACGGTAACAACGCCGGCAACGACGGTCATGTCGTGCTGAACGCGGGTGCCGCCCTCGTTGTTGACCAGCTTACCGGTAGCAGTGACCTTGTACTCACCGTTGGCAGCATCGTCAGCGACCTTGTAGGTCAGGGTCAGCAGGGTGCCAACACCGGTGTTGGCGGAGGAAGCAGCGTAGGAAACCTTGCCGGTAGCGGCATTGACGGTAGCGCCTTCCAGAACGTGGCCGTCAGCAGAGATCTCAACCAGCTCCAGGCCCTCGTCAGCGGTGAAAGCCAGGCTGACAGCGGTAACGCCGGGGTTGACATCGATAACGACATTCAGGGTAACGGTCTCGCCAGCGGAGGTTTCAACGCTGTCGATGGTGAGGGTGCAAGCCTCAGCTGCGAAGGCAGCGGTTGCCAGGCAGGCAACCAGAGCGACAACAGCCAGCAGAGAAATGATCTTCTTCATGTTGTGAACTCCTTCTAGATTAAAAGTTTAAGTAGATTAGCCTTCAACAGGGAAAGCGGTGATCAGGCCGACTTCGTACTGGCAGATCAGGGAAGCGTCCTCGGAGTCATACACGCCGTCGCCATTGACGTCAGCGACCTCCAGGTGCAGCTGATCAGCGGTGATCAGTTCGACCTCGTACTGCATGATCAGGGAAGCGTCCTCACAGTCGACGATGCCGTCGCAGTTGACGTCGCCCAGAATGCCCTCAACAGTGATGTTCAGAGCGTTCATGATCTCGGCAGCAATGTACTCGTTGCCAGCCTCGGTAGTTTCGAAGCTGACCTTGCCGCTCAGGTAGTCGTAGATATAAGCCTTGTTCAGAGTGATGGTCTGGCCGGTGATATCGGACTCAGCAGCGGAAGCGGGAACGTAAACAACGTTCTCATTGACGTAGGCCAGGCTGACACCGCAAACGTTGGCAGCATGGACCAGGGTCTCGACCAGAGCACCCAGATTAACAGTGCAGCACTTAATCTCGACGGTGACACCGGCGAAGGCATTGCTCATGCCGACGACAGCAATCAGAGCATCGGGGTTCAGCTCCTGCAGAGTGTTGACGGAAGAACGAACCTCCAGAGCATAGGTGATCAGGTTGTAGGTATAGGACTCGACGCCCAGGGTCATCGCCTCGGCGATGGTGACACCGCTGTCATCATAGGTGTAATCCAGGCCCAGCTCGATCAGCATGGTGTTGACCTTCTCAACAGCCTTGACCATGTACTCAGCAGCGGTCTCGCCAACCAGATCTGCCCAGTCGTGCTCACGGTCAGCCTCAATGCCGGACAGGGCATTGACCATCTCGTCAATGGCGATCTCAGCAAAGATGGTGGTGTCATAACCAACGGTGATCAGGTCAGCGCCAGCGATGACAGACTCGTTAGCAGCAATAACAGCAGCAGCATCGTGGATCGTGCCGTCCTGTGCCAGGTTGGTGAAGGTGTAATCCAGGCACTCAGTGTCGGCCAGCTCGGTCAGAGCGGCAGACAGCAGCTCAACATAAGCAGTGTTGTCGCCAATGGCAACATAGTGGGAATCAGCGGTGATGGTGTAGTCAGCATGGGTAGCGGACTCAACAATGGCGCTGACCTTCTCCAGCAGCAGCTCAACCCACTCCTCACCGGTGTGGGAAGTGATGACGGCCCAAGCCTCGTCGGCATGGTCGACGATGTAGGCAGCCAGAGCATTGATGGAATCGTAGTGCTTCTCAACAACGATCTCAGCAACGTCCAGAGCCTTGTTGGCCAGAGCATTGAAGTTGATGGCCTCAGCGGCAACAGCAGCCACCTTAACGACGACGTTCTTGACGTCCTGGCAGGTCACGTTCGCCTTCGGGCACTCAACGCAGCTGCAGTCCAGGATGTCGACAGCATCGATCAGCTTGGTAACGGCAGCATCCAGCTTCTTCAGAGCAGCCTCCACGGTAGCCATGTCGGTATACTCCTTGCCCAGAGAAACAACCTTGTCAACGGTGCCCTCGACATCGTTAACAGCAGTTCTCAGGAGCTCAATGCAAGACAGCAGGTTGTCGGCAGCGGTGCCGTCAACATTCTGCAGCTTTTTGACCAGACTCTTCAGGGTGTCCAGCTCGCTGTTGATCTTCTCAACAGCGGTGTCGAAGGCACTGGTCAAAGTACTGACTGCACCTTCAGCAGTGACAGCCAGGACGTTTCCGCTCAGGCCAACCAGCAGGCAGCACACCAGCAGGGTTGCCAGGACGGAACGGAATGTTTTGGACATTCTAATTACCTCCTCGAATTGATTTCCGATACACCGGGTTGCTGCTCCCAATGCATCTTTGTTGTACATCACGCCCTGTGCCAAGGGCGAAAATGCCGGTTAAAATGGGTCTTGCGATCTATTATATTCTGCCCAACGGCCCGGTATTGCGGATTCGGTGCGCTGGGGCGATCTCCCGGACCGCCCCAAGCACCTCAGCAGCAATAATAGGTAATTAGGCTTCCTATACAATTTTCAGATGCCGGGACCCCGGCAGGGCCAGCAAACCACCGCCGCCCACCCCTGCAAGGCACTGCAAAAATGGGGTGTCAGATCCCGCTATTTCCCCATAGGGATAGCTATAGACATGCTGGTAACATTATAATCCTGCGGTTACAAAATGTCAATTCTTTTTGTAAACATTTTTAGCTTTTCCGTAATAATTTTTTCATTCTTTTTCAGCTTCATCCGGCATAAAGCGGCGCCGGGTGGTCCGGCGCCGCTGGGGTTATTTTATTCGGTGACTGCCTCGATGATGAAGCTGCAGGCATTGACATCCGAGCCGTCGGTCAGGCTGGCGACGCCGCCGGAGAGGGTCAGATACATGCCGGGATAATAGGCGGACTCGAAGGAAACGCCCTCGCCTGCCAGGCCGGATACGGTGATGAAGGTCTGGATATCGGCGTAGATTCCGGCAGAATCCTGGCTCAGTCCCACGGTGCCCTCCCCTGCCGTAATGTACAGGCCGGGCTTATTGTAGGACTCCAGGGAAACGTAGTACACGTTTTCGCTGTCCAGCTTGCCCTGAACGATCTCCCAGTAAGCATCCTCGGCAGAGGTCTTGTCCAGGTTGCTGCCCAGAGTCATGTTCAGATAGGGGTACATATCATCCGAGGCGGAGTTGGCGAACCACTGGTGGGCCAGGGCCTCGCCGTTGAGGGCGGTGATGGTGCTGGCGGTGCCGTTGATGCCGATGGCGGTCTCGTTGATGTACTTCACGGTGCCGTCGCTGAGGAACTGGACCTCGGCGATGTTGGCGACACGGCGGAAGCCGTTGCCGGAGGGCAGCGCGCCGTTGTGGTAGATCATGTAGGTCTTGCCGTTAAAATCGAACACGGCGGGGTGGTTGGTGTTGGAGGTGGCGGTGGGATCCATGATGATGTCGCCGTAGAGCCACTTGCCCGCCATCAGGTCGTCACAGGTGGCGTAGGCCAGCTGCTCCCGCCAGCCATAGGCGTAGAAGATGTAGTACTCGCCCTTGTAATTGCCGTTTTCGTCCTGGCGGCGGTACAGCCAGGGAGCCTCAGTAAAGCCGGAGGGCACCTTCTGGCTCACCAGGTCAACGCCGAAGGTAACCTCGCCGTCGCCGTTGTAATCCTTAACGGATACCATGTCGGGGTTCAGCTCGCACATATACAGCTTGGAGTTGCCCCAGCACAGGTAGATGTGCTCCACGCCGTTTACAGTCTCGATCCACACGGTGGGGTCGATATCGTTCCAGGCAGAGGTCTCATCCGTGGTGAAGGAGCCCATGACCAGCGCCTCGCCGATGTCCACGAAGGGGCCGGTGGGGCTGTCGCTGACGGCAACGCCGATGCTCTGCTTGCCGGAATCGTACTTGTTCCAGGAGCAGTAATAGAAATAGTAGCGGTCATGGCCCGCTTCCGCGTCATAGTGCTTGGCTACCTGGCCGGCCCAGGCGGAATTCTTGTCTGCCCAGTTCACATCGGACATGCTCAGAACCATGCCCTCGTAGGTCCAGTTCTGAAGATCCGTGGTGGAGTAGCACAGATACTCAGGGATCACGTAAGAGTCGTTGGTAGCGGTATCGTGGCCCACATAGAGGTAAACGGTGTCGCCGTCCACCAGAACGCTGGGGTCGCCGCCGTAGGTCAGGTTGCCCTCGGCATCGTAGCCCGCGATGGGGTTGCCGCCGATGCTCTTTTCCACCTCGACCTGGGTAATAACAGGCCCGGTGGTTTCGGTGGGCTGGGGATCGCCGCTGCAGCCGAACAGGCTCAGGGCCATGATGGCGGCAAGGACCGCCGCAAAGATCTTTTTCGTCATGGTATCTCTCCTTTATATCGTAGGATGGCTTAGGGTCATTGTAGCATACCGCCATTGGTTTTTCCATAAATTATTTCAGGATAAAGTGAACAAAAAACCGCCCCCTATTTTGACATACCCGATGGGGAAATTTCCGCGGCGGCGCATAATTTTCCTCTCTCTGGCAAAGAATACCTCCGTAAACAAGATTAGGAGGTTTATCCATGTCAAAAAAACAACTGCTTTCTCTTCTCACCGCGGCAGCCTACCTGCTGGCGCTGGTGGGCGGTGCCTCGGCTGCGGAGGTGGACAGCGGCAGTACCTACTGCTTCAGCCTGTCTGATTTTTCCGATGATGATACCCTCACCGGAATCTGCGTCACCGGGCTGCCGGACGCGGATGCCGGCACCGTCATGCTGGGCACCCGGGTGGTCCGGGTGGGCGATATCCTCACTGCCCAGCAGGCAAGCCAGCTGACCTTTGTCCCCCTGGCCACCGAGGATGACCGGGAGGCTCTCGTTACCTTTCTTCCCATCTACGCTGACCGGGTGGAGCGGGCCGCTACCATGACCATCTCCATCCGGGGCAAGGTTGACCAGGCCCCTGTGGCCACAGACCAGGCCATCGAAACCTACAAGAACCTGCCCAATTCCGACGCGCTGAAGGCCTATGACCCGGAGGGCCAGGCACTGACCTACACCGTCACCCGCCAGCCCAAGCGGGGCACCGTGGAGATCGCCGCCGACGGCACCTTCACCTACACCCCGAAAAAGAACAAGGTGGGCACCGACTCCTTCACCTACACCGCCACCGATCCGGCGGGCAATGTCTCCCGGGAGGCCACCGTCACCATCACGGTGCTGAAGCCCAAGGATGCCACCCAGTATTCCGACACCACCGGCTCCAACTGCCGCTTTGAGGCGGAATGGCTGAAAAACACCGGCCTGTTCATCGGCGAGCAGGTGGGCGGTCAGCTGGTATTCAACGAGGATGCCGCCGTCAGCCGTGCGGAATTTGTAGCCCTGGCGGTGCAGGTGCTGGGCATCCCCATGGATGCTGAGCTGACCACCGCCGCCTATGAAGATGAGATCCCCACCTGGCTGCAGCCCTATCTCGCCGCCGCCCTGCGCAGCGGCCTGACCTCCGGCATCGCCAGCACCACCTTCGGCCCGGGTGAGGCCGTCACCGGTGCGGAAGCCGCGGTGATGCTGCAAAATGCCATGGATCTGGCTGTCAGCGCCGCGGCAATTGAGAATGTGGATGAAACCGTCCCCGACTGGGCCGTCGCCGCCGTTGCCGCCATGGGTGAAAACGGCATCGCCATCGATCCCATGGGCACCCTGACCCGGGGCGAGGCCGCCAGGATCCTGTACCGGATCAGCAAGCTGGTCTCCACCGCCCCCGGCCTGCAGATGTACCAGTAATATTATAATGTAGGGGCTTCAAATTATTGTTTAATGGACAGTGGAAAGTGAACAGTGGACAGTGATCGTGTCGGCTCCGCCGACGTATTTCAATCATTTCCGAAGGAAATACCTACACTTTCAACTGTCAACCCGGCACCTTGTGCCAACAAACTCCCATTTGCCCCACAAAACAGGAGCGCGTCCGGTTGGACGCGCTCCCTTGCGGTTATTCAGATCTTGACCTTGGACAAAGCCTTGTTCAGCAGGCCGGTGCCAAAAGTCGTGGCGATGATCTC
>CAZHEG010000027.1:0-9872 GCA_964531435.1 uncultured Oscillospiraceae bacterium
TCAACAGAAAGGTTATACATTTCTTGAAAAAATTTGTCATTATCCCCCGGATTTTCGGAAACGGGAGGAATCGCCATCAGTCCGCGGAGCCGCAGATTGGCAAATTCCGGGAAACGGTCCACGATACCGGGGACCTCGGCGGCGGTAAAACCGGACTTGCTTTCCTCGCAGCCGATGTTTACCTCCAGCAGAATATCCTGGCGGATTCCCTGGCGGGCGGCCTCCCGGTCGATGGCCTGCAAAAGACGCATGCTGTCCACACTCTGGATCAGATCCACCTTTCCCACCACCTGCCGGACCTTGTTGGTCTGCAGGTGACCGATGAAGTGGACGGGGGCGCCTGCATAGGCGTTCTCCGCCAGCTTGGCGGTGAGCTCCTGGACCCGGTTCTCGCCGCACAGGTCCACGCCCCCGGCGATGGCCTCCCGAACGGCGTCGGCGCCGTTCATCTTTGTGGCGGCGCACAGGGCGATGGAGCCGGGGTCCCGCCCGCAGGCGGCGGCAGCGGCATTCATATTGGCGCGGATGGCGGCAATGTTTTCTGCGATGGACATGATCTCTTCCTCTTTTCTCATGGTAATGGGGACCGGATGACAGCACAAAAGGCGACAGATCGCTCCGTCGCCTTTGCGGCCTTTCTTTATGGGTTGGGCGCTGCTTTCAGCGGCTTCATCGGCGCGAGGGTGGAGATGGCATGCTTGTAGATCATCTGCTGCTTGCCCTCCGACACCAGCACCACCACAAAGCTGTCATGACCCGTGATGATCCCCCGGAGCTGGAAGCCGTTCATCAGGAACAGGGTCACCGGGGTCTTTTCCCGGCGGCATTCCTTTAAAATAGCTTCCTGTAAATTGATTGCTTCTGACATATGTATTCCTTCTTTCTTTTATTATTAGTGGGAATGCACACATCATAGCATTATTCAGTTGTCGAATTCGCTTAGTATCTGTCGGGCCTGACAGAGAATTTCGTCGGGCCCCTGGGTCTCGCTGCGGATCAGCCAGTGCATATTTTTATTGCGGCGGAACCAGGTCAGCTGCCGCTTGGCGTAATGGCGGGAGCTTTTTCTGACCTCCTCTGCCGCTTCTTCGATGCTGCCGTTTCCGCTGAGGGCACCTACAAATTCCTTGTAGCCGATGGCCTGCATGGCGGTGCAGCCGGCAGGGGTGCCGGATGCCAGCAGCTCTTCGATCTCCCGGATCAGGCCCTGCTGCAGCATCAGATCCACCCGCAGGTCGATGCGGCGGTACAGCTCGCCCCGGTCGGCAAAATCCAGTCCCAGCCACAGCGGGGTGTAGCGGGGCGGCAATGCCTGGGTGCGCTGATTGTGGGCGGTGATGGTCTCCCCGGTCTCCCGGTACACCTCCAGCGCCCGGATGATTCGGCGGGGATTGCCCTGGGAGCGCTGGGCAGCCTCGGGATCCACAGCCCGAAGCTGGTCAAGAAGGGCTTCCAGTCCCAGGCTTTCCAGCTCCGCTTCCAGCTGCTGCCGGTGACCGGTGGCGGTGAAGGGGGCGAAGTCGTTGCCCCGGATCAGGGCATCCATATAAAGTCCAGTGCCGCCGGCGATGACGGCGGTCTTGCCCCGGGCGATGATACTGTCCACAATGGGGGCGGCCATTTCGCAGTAGCGGCTGACGGAGAAATCCTCCTCCGGCTCCACCACGTCGATCATGTGGTGGGGAATGCCCTGCATTTCTTCTTTCGTGGGCTTGGCGGTGCCGATGTCCATGCGGCGGTAGAGCTGCATGGAGTCGCAGGATACCACCTCGCCGTTTGTGATCTTGGCGATCTGGACGGCCAGGGCCGTCTTGCCGGAGGCGGTGGGCCCGGCGATGCAGATGATGTTGTTCATAACATCCTCCGTTTGTGTTTTTTGATCCGGTCAGGACCGCTTGAACTGCTTTTCCAGCTGCTTCTTGCTCAGGGTGACGCAGATGGGCCGCCCATGGGGGCAGTACTTCAGGTTTTCGTCAGCCATGACCTGCTTCACGAGAGCCAGAAGCTCCCTTTCGCTGGTGATCCAGCCGGCCTTGATGGCGGCCTTGCAGGCCACGGTGTGCAGAATCTCATCCCGCACATTTTCCTTTTTCTCCCGGCGGCCGGAAAGCAGGTCCGCGGCCAGGGATTCCAGAGTTTCCGCGGCGGCGTCCGGGCTCAGGTCCATGGGAATCTGCCGCAGCAACAGGGTGTTGTCGCCGAATTCTTCGATCTCAAAGCCCAGCTCCGCCAGCATCTGGGTGCTGCCCAGCAGCTCGGCGGCGGCTTCGGCACTGAGCCGGACGGGAATGGGAGTCAGCAGAATCTGGGGCGTGATCTGCTCCTGATGGGCTTTCAGCTTTTCAAAGAGGATCCGCTCGTGGGCGGCATGCTTGTCGATGAGGAAGGCTTCCTCCCCCTGCTCCACGATGACATAGCTGTTATACAGCTCACCCACCAGCCGCCAGGGACGTTCGGCGGGCATGGGCAGCTCCACCTGCTCTTCCTGCACTTGCGGCTCATCGATGACCGGAGCGGGGATGGGCTCTGCCACGGGCAGGGGCTTGGGCTCCTGCACAGGGGCGGGGGTGACGGTGGGGGTCATCACCGTTTCCCGCAGGGGGGTGTGGAGCTGCTGCTCCACCTTCAGGGCCGTCGCGGCAGCGGCGGCGGGCTGGGGCTGCGGGGCGGATTTGACGGCGGCAGAGAAATTCTTGTACTCCTCGGCGGTCATGGTGCGGAAGAAGGGCTCCTTCGCAGGCGCACCGGTTTGGGGAGCTGCCGCGGCGGGACGCGACTCCACCTTCGGCGGGGCAAAGGTGGTGGTGTTGGGCTTGAATTGGATCTCGGGGCGGTCGGACTGCTTGTTCAGGGCGGCGAGAACACCGTAGTGAACACAGTCAAACACCGCCTTTTCCGACAGGAACTTCACCTCCGTCTTGGCGGGGTGGACATTGACATCCACAGCCGCCGCGGGAACGGTCAGGTGCAGCACACAGGCGGGGAATTTTCCCACCATGATCCGGTTGCGGTAGGCCTCCTCCAGGGCTGCCATCAGCAGCCGGGATTTTACCGGGCGGTCATTGACGAAGAAGGTCTGCAGGTTCCGGCTGGGGCGGGCATCGGTGGGCTTGGAAACGTAGCCGGTGAGAGTATAGCTCTCCCAGCGGCTCTCTACCTTCACCATCCGGGCGCTGTCGCGGCCGTAGACGCAGTAGACGGCGGCTTCCAGATCGCCGCTGCCGGGGGTGGAGAGGACCTGCTTGCCGTCCCGCAGGAAGGTGATGCTGACCTCGGGATGGGCCAGGGCCTGAAGCTGGACCGCGGCGGCGACACGTCCGCCCTCCACGGTGTCGGATTTCATGAATTTCATCCGGGCGGGGGTGTTGAAAAACAGGTCCCGGACGATGATGGTGGTGCCGTCGGGGCAGCCGGTCTCCGTTTCCTCGGTGATCTCCCCGGCCTCCAGATGAAGGCTGGTGCTGGAAATGGAGCCGGGCGTTTTGGTCATCAGGTCGATGCGGCTGACGGAGGCGATGGCGGCAAGAGCCTCGCCGCGGAAGCCCATGGTGCCGATGGCAGCCAGGTCATCAGCGGTGCGGAGCTTGCTGGTGGCATGGCGCAGAAAAGCGGTGCGGGCATCGGCGCTGGCCATGCCGCAGCCGTTGTCCGTGACCCGCAGGAAGGTCATGCCGCCGTTGTGGATCTCCACGGTCACCTTGGAGGCACCGGCGTCCACGGCGTTTTCCAGCAGTTCCTTCACAACGCTGGCGGGGCGCTCCACCACTTCGCCGGCGGCGATGAGGTTTGCCACGTGGGCAGAGAGCTGTATGATCTTGGGCATAATATCACCTCAGATATGCGAGAATGCTGCCCCCATTGACCATGGCATGCATCAAAATGGGGCAGAGGATGGTTCCCGTGCGGCGGTAGCACCAGCACAGGCAGTAGCCCGCCGGAAGATACTGCAAAAAGCACAGCAGCAGTGTCAGGGGCGGGTAGGAGCCTACGTAGCCGGTAACGTGGATGGCGGCGAAGGCCACCATGGACACGATGTAGGCGGCGGTTGGGTTTTTGTCAAACAGGGAGCGGAAGATCAGGCCCCGGTACAGGGTCTCCTCCGCCACGGGCACCAGGAACACGGTGCAAAGAGCCAGGGGAATGAGATCCTTGCTAAGCATTTCGTAAATGCTGGCGTCATTGACATTGCCGAAATCCGGAGCAACGGCGAGGATCGCGGCGGTGAGCAGCCGGGTCAGGGTCTGGTAGCCCAGATACCCTAAAATGGCGTACCACAGCACAGGGAAGGGGCGCTGCGCCGCCGCGTCGGCGGAAGCCTTCAGGAAATCCCGGAAGAGGAAAACCACCGCGGCAAAATTCAGGCAATAGTAGACTGTGTTCAGCAGGCCGGAGGACAAGGGGGTGGGGAGCAGGGCGTTCAGCTCGGTCAGCACCAGGGGCAGCACCAGCAAATTGATAGCCAGCCACCCAAGGCCCCATTTTGTTTCCCGGCCATTGGGGGCGGGGGTCATTCTGGGCGTTTCCATATCAGATGATCCCCAATGTGACGGCGTTGATGGCGGCGTGGACGATGATGGGAGCCACGATGTTGTCGGCCTTGGAATAGGTCCAGGCAAGGCAAAGTCCCGCCGGGAGATACCGGAGGAAGCACAGCACGATGGTCTGAATGCCGGCGGTGCCCACATGGCCCAGGGTGTGCACCAGGGCAAAGACCAGAATGGAAAGGATGTATGCCGCGGCGGCGGATCTTTGGCGCAGGTTGCGGTAGATCAGGCCCCGGTACAGTGTTTCGTCAATGACGGGGGCCAGCACCAGAATGCCCGCCAGCCGCAGATACACATTGGCGCTGGCAAGCTGGCTGATGGAGCGGTCCACCAGACTGGCGGCGCCGATATCCAGCGCCCGCAGCAGGGCCCAGTCCGTCAGCTTGGTCAGGGCAAACAGGAACACAAATCCCAGGATAACGGCCTGGAGCAGCTCCCACAGGCTGTGCCACGCGGCGGAAAGGGAGCCCGACAGGAACCGGTGAAAAATGCAGACGGTCACCAGGAAATTCACCAGATACGTGACAAAAGTCAGGGAACCGCTGCCCAGGGGGTCCGTGAGCAGGCCGTTTGCCAGATCTGCCAGCCAGGGGAGGAAAACCTGCAGCACCAGCCAGATGCAGCCCAGGATCTTTTCCCCGCGGCTCATGGATGCGTAGGCGTGTTTACTTTTCTTCATATCAGTTCAGCATCCTTTTCAGCTTGTAAAGTTCGTTCATGGCCTCGATGGGGGTCAGGGTCTCCACGGTAATGGCGGAAAGGGCATCGCAGACCTGCTGGGAGCGCAGGTCCAGCATGGAGATCTGGTCCTCTTCCTCCCGGTGTGCCGGGACGGCGTATACCTGATGATCGCCGCTCTCCAGCTCGCTGAGGATCTCCCGGGCCCGGGTGATGACGGCGCCGGGCAGGCCGGCAAGCTTTGCCACCTCGATGCCGTAGCTGTCGTCGGTGGCGCCGGGAACGATCTTGCGCAGGAAGATCATCTGATCGCCCCGCTTCTTGACGGCGATGTTGTAATTTTTAACATTGGGGAGCTTTTCCTCCAGGGTGGAAAGCTCGTGATAATGGGTGGCGAAGAGGGTCTTGGCACCCAGCTTTTTGGGGTTGGCGGCGTATTCCAGCACCGCCCGGGCGATGGACATGCCGTCATAGGTGGAGGTGCCGCGGCCGATCTCATCCAGAATCAGCAGGCTGCGGGAGGTGGCATACTTGAGGATGGAGGCCACCTCTGCCATCTCCACCATGAAGGTGGACTGGCCGGATGCCAGATCGTCGCTGGCACCGATGCGGGTGAATACCCGGTCCACCAGGCCGATCTTCGCGGACCGGGCGGGGACGAAGGAGCCGATCTGGGCCATCAGCACGATCAGGGCCACCTGGCGCATGTAGGTGGATTTACCTGCCATATTGGGGCCGGTGATGATGCTCACCTGATTGTCCCGGCTGCCGATATGGGTATCATTGGGTACGAACAGGCTGTCTTTCAGCATCACTTCCACCACGGGATGGCGGCCGTCGGTGATGGAGATCTCGTTCCCCAGGGAGATCTCCGGGCGGCAGTAGCCCCGCTGGACGGCGACGCAGGCCAGGGAGCACAGGGCGTCCGCGGCAGCCACAGCGGCGGCGGTCAGCTGCACCCGGGCGGCCTGGCTTGCCAGATGTTCCCGCAGCTCGGTGAAGATCTGGTACTCCAGGGCGGTGAGCCGGTCCTTGGCACCCAGCACCTGGTCCTCCAGCTCCTTCAGCTCCGGGGTGATGTAGCGCTCGCAGTTTGCAAGGGTCTGCTTGCGGATATAGGTTTGGGGCACCTGTCCCGTAAAGGACTTGGAAACTTCGATGTAATAGCCGAACACCCGGTTGAAGCTGACCTTCAGGGTGCGGATGCCGGTGCGCTCCCGCTCGGCGGCTTCGATGGCGATGATGGTATCCTTGCCGCCGTTCATGATGTCCCGCAGGCGGTCGGCTTCGGCGTTGGCGCCGGGACGGATGATGCCGCCCTCCCGGACGGTGAGGGGAGGCTCGTCCACGATGGTGGCCTCGATGCGCTCCGCGCAGTCGGTCAGGGGGTCGATGGCTTCATTCAGGCGGCACAGGAGCTGGGAGCCGCAGCTGCCCAGCTGGGCCTTTACGTCGGGCAGCGCCCGCAGGCCCCGGGCCAGACCCAAAAGATCCCGGCAGTTGACGGTACCGGTGACGATGCGGGTGACCACACGCTCCAGGTCGGACACGTCCTTCAGAGCCTGGGTCAGCTCCCCGCGGATGATGGTGCTGTCCACCAGCTCCTCTACGGCGCTGTGGCGGCGTCCGATCTCCACCGGGTCCAGCAGCGGCTTTTCCAGCCAGGAGCGCAGCAGCCGTCCGCCCATGGCGGTCTGGGTCTTGTCCAGCACCCACAGCAGTGAGCCCTTCTTCTCCTTGGAGCGCATGGTTTCGGTGAGCTCCAGGTTCCTGCGGGCATCCAGATCCAGCTCCATGAATTTGCCGGAGGTGTAGTACTCCAGGGTTCGGATGTGGGCCAGGTCATTTTTCTGCAGTGTCAGCAGGGTCTGGAGCAGGGTGCCGCAGGCAAGAATGGCTTCCGGCAGGCCCGTCAGCCCCAGCTGGGCCAGGGAGGTGCCGAAGTGCTTTTCCAGCAGCTCCTCCGATGCTTCCAGGTCGAACTGCTCCGCGCGGCCCTCGTTGACACAGCAGCTCAGCCGGCGCAGCAGGCAGTCGTCAAAGATCTCGCTGTCCACATCCACGCCGTAGCGCAGCACCTCGGAGGGGGCGAACCGGCCCAGCTCCGACACGGCAGCGGCGGCATCGGCGCACACCGTGGAATAAAAGGAGCCGGTGGAAATGTCGCAGAAGGCAAGGCCGAATTTGCTGCCGCCGAAAAGACAGGCGTAGTAATTGTTCTTCCGCTCCTCCAGCATGCAGCTTTCCGTTACAGTGCCGGGGGTGACGATGCGGGTGATGTCCCGCTCCACCAGGCCCTTGGTGGTGGCGGGGTCCGTCATCTGCTCGCAGATGGCTACCTTGTAGCCCTTCTGGACCAGGCGGGCGATATAGGCATCCACGGAGTGGTAGGGCACGCCGCACATGGGGGTCTGCTCCTCCTTGGGCTTGCCCCGGTCCCGGGTGGTCAGGGTCAGGTCTAGCTCGGCGGAGGCGATGCGGGCGTCCTCGTCAAACATTTCGTAGAAATCGCCCAGCCGGAAAAACAGGATGCAGTCCTGATTGTTTTCCTTGATGGCGTGATACTGCCGCTGCATGGGGGTCAGTTCTTTATCTTTGGTGGCCACGTAACCACTCCTTATCTCATAAATTACGAATTTCAGTATATCCCACTGTTAAAAGATTCCAAAGGGCTGTCATCCCGGGGGACCGAATGGGAGCCGAGGGATCCTGGCACCGATTTTGCTGCAAATGTAACCGCAAGTGCGCAGATCCCTCCACGCGGCTTCGCCTTGGCCGGGATGACATCTGCGGTGGATCACCGCAAATAAACGCCGCCTTACTGCGAAAGCGCTCCGGTGAGGCTCCAGGTGGTGGCACCGCTTACGGTGATGTTCTGGTAGGTTCCGATCAGGCTGTCACAGCCGGAGAAGCGGACCAGTCTGCCGCCCTCGGTGCGGGCGGTGAGCAGCTCGCCGTCCTTGCCGTCCACCAGGCAGCGCACCCTGCGGCCGATGTAGGACTGGTGAATCTCCTCGGAGATCCGGTTCTGGGTGGCGCAGAGCTTGTCAAAGCGGCGGTTCTTCTCCTCCTTGGGGGTGGGATCCTCCAGGCCGGCGGCGGGGGTGCCTGTGCGGGGGGAGAAGATGAAGGTGAACAGGCTGTCATAGCGGACGGCCTCGATGAGGGAGATGGTCTCCTCGAACTCTTCCTCCGTTTCTCCCGGGAAGCCGACGATGACATCGCTGGTCAGCACCAGCTCCGGCATGACAGACTTGGCGTATTCCACCAGGGAGAGGTACTTCTCCCGGTCATAGTGGCGGTTCATGGCCTTCAGCACCCGGCTGGAGCCGGACTGGAAGGGCAGGTGCAGCTGCTTGGCGATCTTGGGGGAGGCGGCCATGGTGTCAAAAAGCTTTTTGCCGGCATCCCGGGGATGGCTGGTCATGAAGCGGACCAGGAAATCGCCCTCCAGGGCGGCGATCTCCGCCAGCAGGTCGGAAAAGTCGTATTCGCCGCCGTACAGGTCCTTGCCGTAGGAATTGACGTTCTGGCCCAGCAGGGTGATCTCCCGGGTGCCGCCCTCGATCAGGCTGCGGCACTCGGCCAGGATGTCCTCCTTCTTTCGGCTGCGCTCCCGGCCCCGGACATAGGGGACGATGCAGTAGGTGCAGAAGTTGTTGCAGCCGTACATGATGGATACCCAGGCCTTCAGGGTATTGTCCCGGGACTGGGGGATGCCCTCGGCGATGGAGCCGGCCTCATCCTCTACATAGAACTGCCGTTTTTTCCGGGTCAGCACATTGTAGAGGATCTCTGGGAACTGCCACAGGTGATGGGTGGAAAACACGCCGTCCACATGGGGGAAGCTCTTTTTGATCCGCTGGGATACCTTTTCTTCGCCGGCCATGCAGCCGCACAGGAAGATCTTTTGCTCCGGATGGCGGCGCTTGGTGTGGGTCAGGGCACCCAGGTTGCCGAAAACACGCTGCTCGGCATGCTCCCGGATGGCGCAGGTGTTCATCACCACCACATCGGCACCCTCGGCCTCCCGGACGATGGCGTAGCCGCTCTGGACCAGGTAGCCCCGGAGCTTTTCGGAATCGGCCTCGTTCTGCTGGCAGCCGTAGGTTTCGACATAGGCGGTGGGGGTGCGGCCTGCGGCGATCCACAGGGCGCTGATCTTATCACAAAGGGCAAACTGCTGCTGCAGCTGCTCCTGGGAAATCACAGTGGTCTTGGTGTTCATAAAGGGTCCTCCAAATGATACTATCTCAATCTTAAATTATAGCATTTTTCCGGCCCTTTTGCAATAGCTGCCGAAGGGAAAATTGTGTTTTGACGGAGATTTGGCCGCCTTGACTTTAATATGAAAAAGGAATATAATACAATCGATAAATTATGTGAGCAGGTAATCATTATGGCTACAAAAAAACAGGAACAATACGGCAATTCCAGCATCTCCATGCTGAAGGGAGAGGACCGGGTCCGCAAGCGCCCGGCGGTCATCTTCGGCTCCGACGATCTGGAGGGCTGCAAGCACGCGGTGTTTGAGATTCTCAGCAACGCCATCGACGAGGCCCGGGAAGGCCACGGTGATACCATCATCGTTACCCGGTATGAGGACCTCTCTGTGGAGGTGGAGGACTTCGGCCGCGGCTGCCCCGTGGA
>CAZHEG010000028.1:0-9639 GCA_964531435.1 uncultured Oscillospiraceae bacterium
CCAAGGGCAATGAGACCCTGCTGCACCCCTTTGTGGATTCCAAGGGCAACTTCGGCAAGGTCTACTCCCGGGACATGGCCTACGCCGCCGCCCGTTATACCGAGGCCAAGCTGGACGGCATCTGCGCGGAGATCTTCAAGGACATCGACTCCGATACCGTGGATATGGTGGACAACTATGATGCCACCATGAAGGAGCCCAGCCTGCTGCCCACCACCTTCCCCAATGTGCTGGTCAGCGCCAATCAGGGCATCGCCGTCGGCATGGCGTCCAACATCTGCTCCTTCAACCTGAAGGAGATCTGCGACACCACCATCGCCCTGATGCAGAACCCGGACCATGACATTCTGGAGACCCTGCCGGGCCCGGATTTTTCCACCGGCGCGGAGCTGCTGTTTGATGAGGCCACCACCCGGGAGATCTACCAGACCGGCCGGGGCAGCTTCAAGCTGCGGGCCAAGTGGCGCTATGTGAAAGAGGGCAACCTCATCGAGATCACCGAGATTCCCTATTCCACTGCCACCGAGGTCATCATGGACAAGGTGGCGGACCTCATCAAGTCCGGCAAGATCAAAGAGATCTCCGACATGCGTGACGAAACGGATCTGGGCGGCTTGAAGCTGGCCATCGACCTGAAGCGGGGCGTTGACCCGGACAAGCTGATGCAGAAGCTGTTCCGCCTGACGCCCCTGCAGGACAGCTTCCCCTGCAACTTCAACATCCTCATTGCCGGAATGCCCCGGGTCATGGGCATCGGAGAGATCCTGGAGGAGTGGACCGCATGGCGCACGGACTGCGTCAAGCGCCGCATCTTCTTCCAAATTCAGAAAAAAGAGGACCGCCTGCACCTTTTGAAGGGTCTGGAGCGGATCCTGCTGGATATCGACAAGGCCATCCGCATCATCCGGGAGACGGAGCTGGAAAACGAAGTCATCCCCAACCTGATGATCGGGTTTGGAATCGATGAAATTCAGGCAAACTATGTTGCGGAGATCAAGCTGCGCAACATCAACAAGGAATACATCCTGAAGCAGACCAAGGCCATCGACGAGCTGGAAAAGGAGATCGCGGACCTGCGCGCTACCCTGAATTCCAGCCGCCGGCTGCAGAATGTGATCATCAAGGAGCTTCAGGCAGTGTCCGCTAAATACGGACAGCCCAGAAAGACGGAGATCATCTACTCCATCGAGGAGATCGAGCCGGAGGTGGAGGTGGAGACCGTTCCCGATTACCCGGTGACGGTGTTCGTATCCAAGGAGGGCTACCTCAAGAAGATCACAGCCCAGTCCCTGCGGATGTCCGGCGAGCAGAAATTCAAGGAGGGCGACAGCCTTTCCTTCTCCGCCGAGAGCACCAACCGGGGTGAGGTGCTGGTGTTTACCGACAAGTTCCAGTGCTATAAGGCCAGGCTTTCGGACTTTGCCGACGGCAAGGCTTCCCAGCTGGGTGACTATCTGCCCCAGAAGCTTTCTATGGAGCCCGGCGAAACCGTGGCCCAGGTGGTGCTGGCGGGAGATTACAAGGGCTTTGTGCTGTTCTTCTACGAAAACGGTAAGGCCGCCAAGGTGCCCCTGTCCGCCTATGAGACCAAGACCAACCGCAAAAAGCTGACCGGCGCCTACTGTGACAAGAGCCCCCTGGTGGGCTGTGCTGCCATGGATGCCGACGCCCAGATGGCGGTGTACACCACCGACGGACGGTGCCTGATCTTCTCCACCGCCCAGCTTCTGCCTAAGACCACCCGCAATACCCAGGGCGTTGCCGTGGTGAGCCTGAAGAAAAAGGCTGCACTGAGCCATGCCCTGCCCATTGACAAGAGCGGCATCGTCAACCAGAGCCGCTACCGCAGCAAGACCATTCCTGCTGCGGGTGCCCTGCTGAAGCAGGAGGATACTCCCGAAAAACAGATCAGCTTTGATGTCTGACAGAGGAGGACTTATGAAGAAACTGTTCCAGGAAATTTGGTGGGCACTGAGAATCGTGGTTGGCGGCGCTGTGTTCGCCCTCAGCTTCAATCTGTTTCTTGCGCCCCACGAGCTGAATGCCGGCGGTGTTTCCGGTCTGGCCCAGGTCATCGTGCACCTGACAGAGCTGGGAACCGTGGGCCGGGTCACGGGCATTATGAACCTGATCCTTTTCGTGGTGGCAGGCGTATCCATCGGACGGCGTTTCTTCTTCGGCTCCCTGGTGGGTGCCGGCGTGGTATCTGTCTGCCTGGACCTGTTTGCGGGGATCCCGGTTCCCCAGGTGGAGCCCCTGCTGGCGGCCATTTACGGCGGTGTGCTGTGCGGCCTGGGCCTTGGCGTGGTGTTCGCCACGGAGGCTTCCACCGGCGGCTCAGATATCATCGTGCGGCTGCTGAAACGGAAGTGGCAGCACGTTCCCATCGGCACCATCAACATCGTTTTTGACCTGACGGTGGCAGTCCTGACGGGCCTTGCCTTCGGCGATATCACCTGCGCCCTGTATTCGGGAGTGGCCATTTACCTCAGCGGAAGGGTCATCGATATGGTGGTTTACAGCTTCGATAATTCCAGTGTGGCCATCATCATCTCCGACCGCTATGAGCAGATCGCCGAAAAGGTGATGCACCGTCTGGAACGGGGCGTGACCTATCTGGACGGCTACGGCGGATACAGCATGCGGCAGAAGCGGGTCATCCTGACGGCGGTGAAAAAATATCAGCTTGCTGATCTGAAAAAGCTGGCCGCGGAGATCGATCCTGATGCCTTTGTTATTGTGCAGGATGCTCACCAGGTGCTGGGCGACGGTTTTTCCCGGTACAACAAAGATACGTTATAAGAGAAAGGCGGTGGCGCGGTGAAGCGCATCGTACCCCTGATTCTTGCCGCTGCACTGCTGCTCACAGGCTGCAGCGGCTGGCTGGACACCAGCTATCACAATATGACGCCCCATGAGGAGGAAACGAACCTGCAGGAAGGGGAGATCGTTTCCGTGGGCAACTACCGCGGCCTTTATGATACACTGTGCGGCATGGTGGAAAGCGGAACGGAAAGCGGCATTATTTCCGTTGCCCGGTACGACCAGCAGCTGATCGAAGGGGACATGGCTGCCGCGGTGGAGGATGTTCTGGCCACCAATGCCATCGCCGCCTACGCGGTGGAGGGGATCCGCTTCGAGCTGGGCACCAATGCGGGCCAGAGCGCTGTGGCGGTGAACATTACATATCTGCACAACCGGGCGGAGATATTGAAGATCGCCCATCTGGCCTCCGGCGAGGAGCTGACCGCCGCGGTGGCCCAGGCGCTGGATGCCTGCGACTCCGGCATCGTGGTCTATGTTGCCGACTATCAGGACATGGATCTGGACCAGTGGGTGTCGGACTATGCCGCCGCCAATCCCGACCAGGTTATGGAGGAGCCGGAGGTAACGGTGAACCTGTATCCCGACGAGGGAACGGACCGGGTCCTGGAAGTGAAATTTACATACCAGAACAGCCGCGAGAGCCTGCGGGCCATGCAGAAAAAGGTGGGTGACCTCTTTGAGGCCGCGGCGGTGTACGCCGGCGGCGACAGCGATCCCCAGGAGCAGTATTTTAAGCTCTATTCCTTCCTGATGGGCCTGTTCCAGACCTATCAGACCGATACTTCCATCACCCCGGCTTACAGCCTGATGCAGCATGGCGTAGGCGACAGCAAGGCGTTTGCCACGGTGTACGCCGCCCTGTGCGTGAAGAACGGGCTGGAATGCGCCACGGTGACCGGCACCCGGGCCGGTGAGCCCCGGTACTGGAATATGGTCCGCATCGACGGAGCCTATTACCATGTGGACGTGCTGGAGTGCGGAGAAACCGGCGAGTTCGTGTTCCGGGTGGATCAGGAGATGGCGGGCTATGTTTGGGACTATTCCGCCTATTCCAGCAATGCCACAGAAGAGGCATCCGGCGAATAAAGGCTATACGAAGGGGCGCGTCGAAAAGACGCGCCCTTGGCTTATTGGGGATGGACGGCGGTTTCCACGCCGTTTTCGGTGAAAAATTCCGCCAAGTTCTCCAGGTATCCCTTGGGGTCCATCAGGTAGCACAGGCCGTGACCCGCGCCGGGGGTGGTGACCAGCCGCTTGGGGGAGGGGCAGTTTTCGCAGACCTGTGCGCTCATTTCACAGGGAACGAAATCGTCAGTTTCCCCGTGGAAGAAGATCACAGGCACCTTGCAGTTTTTGACCGCCTCGATGGGGGAGTAGGAATCGGGATCGAAGTGCCCGAAAATCAGGGCGCCCAGCCGGATGAAGGGGTAGACCAGCTTTGGGGGCAGCCCCATCTCCCGGGCACATTTGTGGATGATCTCCCTGGCGGAGGAGTAGCCGCAGTCGGCAAGGACACCCACAACATTGGGAGGAAGCTCCTTGCCCGCCGCCATGACCACCGTGGCGGCACCCATGGAGATGCCGGTGAGGATCAGCTTTACATCCGGCCCGAAATGCTCCACCACAAGGTCGATCCAGGTCAGGCAGTCCCGGTGCTCGTTGACGCCGAAGGAAATGACATGACCCTCGCTGTGGACGGAGGTGCGCTGGTCCACCAGGAACACATTGTGCTTCAGGGAGAAGGCGCGGTGGATGCCGCCGCACAGGTCCCGCTCGGCGCTGCCCCGGTAGCCGTGGAACATCAGCTCGATGGGAGCGCCGGGTTCGCACTCGTAGTACCGGGCGTAAAGCTTCAGCCCGTCAAAGGAGGTGACGGTGAATTCCTCGTAGGGAAGCGCCCGGGCGGCGCGCTGCCATTTGATCATCTTGTCCCGGTGGGGCCGGTAAATTTCACCATCGGGAATGTCATACTCATCGGGCCCCAGTGGGACGGTGGGCTTGGCGTGAAACACGATGCGGTAGCAGATATAGGCGGTCAGCAGCACCAGCGCCAATACGCCCAGCAGGATATAGACCAGGATCATTACGTCATCTCCAAAGGAATAATAAATAATTGTAGCACCGGGGGCCGGAATTTTCAAGAGCGTGGTGTCTTATCCGAACCGCCTGGCGTAGCCGCATTTGCGGCACAGCTCCTCGTGGGCCTGGCCCTGGCGGAAGCCCTGAAAAATGGCATTTGCCCGGGGAGATGCCAGGATCTCCTCCATGGTTTCGGTAAACAGGTTTCCCAGGGGGATATCTCCCTCGTGGTCCAGACAGCAGGGGACAACGGTGCCGTCGCACAGCACGCCGATCTGGTCCCGCAGGCCGTAACAGGTAACCTTTTCGCCGCCGTCGGGGGCGGTGAGGTCGGGCCAGTCAAAGCGGTCGCCGTGCTCCAGATAGACCCGCTGCCCGATGCGGATGCCCCTGCGCTCCGGGACCCACGCGCCGGGGAAATAATCATGGAGGGCGGCGATGATCTCGCTGTTTCGCTCGTCCTGCCCGCCGTTGTTCCACAGGCGGCAGGAGATCAGGATCTTCCCCTCCGCGGCCCTGGCAAATTCCAGACAGCCCCGCAGATATTCGGAAAAGGGAACGGACAGGTCGTTGGCCTCAAAGGCGTGAAGGGAAATGTTGACCTTGTGCAGAGCGGGGGAGGAAAGGAGCATTTCCTGCTGCCGGGGCAGAAGGGTGCCATTGGTGGTGAGGATGACCCGGAAGCCCGCTTCGCCTGCCAGGGCGAGAAATTCGGAAAGCCGGGGGTGGAGCAGGGGCTCTCCCATCAGGTGAAAATACAGGTAATCAGACCACTGCCGCAGCCGGGGCAGCAGGAACCGCAGCTCCTCTGCCGTCATGGCCTTTTTCTGCCGCCGGGTGCCGGGACAGAAGGCACAGCTTAGATTGCAGAGATTGGATATTTCCAGGTAAATCTTATTAAAACGTTTCATAAACGCCTCCAGAGAGGGTAATTCTGGAGATATTATAGCACGAAAATTGGAGTTAGCATAGGCTAATTGTGCGATTCGACAAAAATCGACTGAAAATTCTGGAATCTCTGTTTATGGAAATGGGATTTTTGGGCTGATATAATAGAAATGTGAAACCATACCCCTGCGCGAACCAATACATAAGGAGGTACAATGGCAATGCTGGACGCATCCTATTACCAGAAAACGGACGAGATCATATCCCGCTATGTCCGTGATGCCCGGTCCCTGATTCCCATCATGCAGGACATTCAGGCGGAATTCCGCTACCTGCCTGCGGAGCTTTTGAGCTATGTGGCCAAGGAGATCGGGATCACGGAAGCAAAGGCCTATTCCGTTGCCACATTCTATGAAAACTTCTCCTTTGAAGCCAAGGGAAAGTATGTCATCAAGGTCTGCGACGGCACGGCCTGCCATGTGCGCCACTCCACCCCGGTGCTGGAGGCACTGTGGAAGGAGCTGGGGCTGAGCAAGAAAAAGCACACCACTGACGATATGCTGTTCACTGTGGAAACCGTTTCGTGCCTTGGCGCCTGCGGTCTGGCCCCCACCATGATGGTCAACGAGCAGGTTTATCCCTCCATGACGCCGGAGAAGGCACTGGCGGTCATTGAAGAATTGAGGGGGATCGGCTGATGATCAAGACATTGGAAGAGCTTTCCCGGGTTCGGGAAAATGCTGCGCAGGATCTGCAGAAGTATAACTGCCGCATCCTGGTCTGCTCCGGAACCGGCTGTATCGCCACCGGTTCCAATAAGATCCACGAGATCTTTGAAAAGATCGTCAAGGACGAGCCCGGCGTATCGCTGGTGTTCTCCGAGTGCGGTGGTCATGACGGTGACAAGCTGGTGGGCGTCAAGAAGACGGGCTGCCAGGGCTTCTGTGAGCTGGGCCCCCTGGTGCGGATCCAGAAGGGCGACCGGGTGATCCAGTATGTAAAGGTCCGGCCTGAGGACTGCCAGGATATCTTTGAGCAGACCGTCCTGGGGGATGAGGTCATCGACCGGCTCCTGTACCACAAGGGCGAGAATATGTATGTCCAGCCCGACGAGATTCCCTTCATTGCCAAGCAGACCCGGATCGTTCTGGAAAACTGCGGCAAGGTGGATGCGGAATCCCTGGACGAGTACATCGCCGCCGGCGGCTTCCGGGCGCTGGAAAAGGCAATGAAGGAAATGACCCGTGACGGCGTGATCGACGAGATCGACCGCTCCGGCCTCCGGGGCCGTGGCGGCGGTGGCTTCCCCGCCGGCAAGAAGTGGAAGCAGGTGGCCCGCCAGAAGGAAACGGAGCGCTACGTGGTCTGCAACGGCGACGAGGGCGACCCCGGCGCGTTTATGGACGGCTCCGTTATGGAAGGCGATCCCTTCAAGCTCATCGAGGGCATGATGATCGCGGGCTACGCCGTCAGAGCGGAAAACGGCTATATCTATGTCCGGGCGGAATATCCCATGTCCGTTGCCCGGCTGCGCAATGCCATTGCCCAGCTGGAGGAGCGGGGCCTGCTGGGTGACGGCATCCTGGGCACCGACTTCAATTTCCATCTGCATATCAACCGGGGCGCGGGCGCGTTCGTCTGCGGCGAAGGCTCCGCACTGACTGCATCCATCGAAGGCAACCGGGGCATGCCCCGGGTCAAGCCCCCCAGAACCGTTGAAAAGGGCCTGTGGGAGAAGCCCACGGTGCTGAACAACGTGGAGACCTACGCCAACGTTCCCAAGATCATTCTGGAGGGAGCCGACTGGTTCCGCTCCATCGGCACTCCCGGCAGCCCCGGCTGCAAGACCTTCTCCCTCACCGGTGCCATCGAGAACACCGGCCTGATCGAGGTGCCCATGGGCTCCACCCTGCGCCAGATCATCTTCGACATTGGCGGCGGCCTGAAAAACGGCGCCGAGTTCAAGGCCGTTCAGATCGGCGGCCCCTCCGGCGGCTGTCTGACGGAAAAGCATCTGGACGAGCCTCTGGACTTTGATTCTGTGAAAAAGTTCAACGCCATCGTGGGCTCCGGCGGCATGGTAGTCATGGGCCGGGATACCTGTATGGTAGAGGTCGCCCGGTTCTTCATGAGCTTCACCCAGCGGGAATCCTGCGGCAAGTGCACCCCCTGCCGGGAGGGCACCAAGCGGATGCTGGAGATCCTGGAGCGGATCGTGAACGGCCAGGGCAAGCTGGAGGATCTGGATACCCTGGAGGAGCTGGCGAAGATGATCCAGACCATGGCGCTGTGCGGCCTGGGCAAATCCGCCCCGCTGCCGGTGCTGTCCACCCTGGCCACCTTCCGGGATGAATATGTGGAGCACATCGTGGACAAGAAGTGCCGGGCCAAGCAGTGCACCGCCCTGCGCCGCTACGTCATCGATCCCAACAAGTGCAAGGGATGCTCCAAGTGCGCCAAGAACTGCCCGGTGAACGCCATCTCCGGCAAGATCAAGCAGCCCTATACCATCGATCCCGAAGTGTGCATCAAGTGCAACGCCTGCCGTGAGAACTGCGCCTTCGATGCCATTTATGTAGAAGCATAAGGAGGGGAACAGTATGGGAATCATTACGATCAACGGTAAAAAGTACGAGTTTACCAACGAAAAGAACATCCTCACCATCATCCGCAACGCGGGTATCGAAGTCCCCACCCTGTGCTACCAGCCGGAGCTTTCCACCTTTGGCGCCTGCCGCCTGTGCACCGTGGAGGATGACCGGGGCCGCTGCTTCGCGTCCTGCTCCGAGGAGCCCCGGGACGGCATGGTGATCTACACCCACACCGAGAAGCTGCGCAAGCACCGCAAGCTCATCGTGGAGCTGCTGCTGGCGGCCCACTGCCGGGACTGCACCACCTGCGACAAGCACGGCAAGTGCACACTGCAGAAGCTTGCCTACCAGCTGGGGGTCAATACCGTCCGCTTCGACAACCACCGGGAGGAGCAGAAGGTGGATTTCTCCTCTGCTTCCATCGTCCGGGACCCCAATAAGTGCATCCTCTGCGGCAACTGCGTCCGGGTCTGCAATGAGATCCAGAGCGTTGGTGTGCTGGGCTTTGCCCACCGCGGCACCGATGCCATGGTCACCCCCGCCTTTGACCGGATCATGGCCGATACCAACTGTGTTGGCTGCGGACAGTGCCGTGTGGTATGCCCCACCGGCGCGCTGACCATCCACCATAATATGACCGATGTGTGGCAGGCTCTGGGCGATCCCAATGTCCGGGTGGTGGCCCAGATCGCCCCGGCGGTCCGTGTGGCGGTGGGTGAAGCCTTCGGCCTTCCCAAGGGCGAAAATTCCATGGGTAAGATCGTGGCGGCCCTGCACCGCATGGGCTTTGACGAGGTGTTCGACACCACCTACACCGCGGACCTGACCATCATGGAGGAGACTGCCGAGTTCCTGGACCGGGTCGCCAAGGGTGAAAAGCTTCCGCTGCTCACTTCCTGCTGCCCCGCCTGGGTGAAATTCGTGGAGAATGAGTATCCCGAGTTTAAGCAGAACATTTCCACCTGCCGCAGTCCCCAGCAGATGTTCTCCGCCATCCTGAAGGAATACTACCGGGATGAGAATAATGCCGGGGGCAAGAAGACCTTTGTAGTGTCCATCATGCCCTGCACCGCCAAGAAGATGGAGGCCCTGCGGCCCGATGCCCACACCTACGGGGAGCAGGATACCGACTCCGTGCTGACCACGGTGGAGCTGATCCGCATGATCGACGCCCACGGCATCAAGTTTGAGAATATGCCCAGCGAAGCCTGCGATATGCCCTTCGGCATCGGCTCCGGCGGCGGTGTGATCTTCG
>CAZHEG010000029.1:0-9448 GCA_964531435.1 uncultured Oscillospiraceae bacterium
AAGCGCCGCGGCCGCGTGATGGGCATGAACCCCGACCGTGACGGCAATACCGTCGTCGAGGCTGAGGTCCCCATGGCTGAGATGGGCTCCTACGCCATTGACCTGCGCGCCATGACCCAGGCCCGCGGCTCCTTCACTCTGGAGTTCGCCCGCTATGAGGAAGTGCCCAAGGTCAACCAGGCCAAGATCATCGAGGACGCCAAGAAGAACGAGGACTGATTCCAATAACCGTGAGCGGCGCAGAGAAATCTGCGCCGCTTTTTTGCGCAATTTTTGAATCTTAACAAAATGGGCTTGAAATCTTAAGAATTGTTGTCAAAATGCGCAAAGCCAAAATGAAAAGATGTACAAAATTCACAAGGTTAAATTGGCGAAAAGGCGAATTGACAAAATATGCCGTAAAGGGCTATACTAGACCAAATAATAATCGTATATTATGGCCCTTCACGGAGGTACATTATGGCGGACACCTTTATCCTGAACCTGCTCCACAGACCGGAGCTGAACCCGGAATACGCTGAGAAAACTGCCGGCAGCGGCGAGAAGCTGCGCGACGAATCCTTGGAGATCTTCAAGCTGCAGCAGGAGCTGGCCCACAAGCACGGCCTGCGCACCACCATCCAGATGACCTACGCCGCCCTCTTCTCCGATGAGTGCGTGGAGCTGGTGAAGCAGCACCATGCCGAGTACGGCGATGAGATCAGCCTGTCCCTGCTGGGCCTGCCCTGCAAGGAGTTCAAGGAGAAGTATAAGACCCAGGATTTCTGCATCTGGATGTTCTCCATGGAGGAGAAGAAGTCCATCGTCGATGATGTGTTCGGCAAATTCTATGAAAAGTTCGGCTTTTATCCCAGTGCCACCGGCTCTTACTACATGGATGCGGACCTGATCAATTACATCAAAGAAAAGTATCCCATGATCAAGTGCGCCGTGGCCACCTGCTGGGAGGAGGGCCCCAAAGCCTACCATACCTGCAACAATTCCTGGTACACCCTGATGGACGGCGGCCCCTGGAATCCCTGGATCCCCTCCAAGGTCAATACCCACGTCCCCGCCTCCTGCGAAGCGGATGACAGCGGCATCGTCGCCATCCCCCACCTGAGCCGGGACCTGATCGCCTGCTTTGACGGCAACGGCTCCAACTTCGGCACCCATCCCCAGAATGTGCTGCGGGGCATGATCTATGACAGCGAGAAGTGGGAGTACCCCTATCTTTACAATATTATTGACCAGTACCGCCACCTGGCGAAGTATAACAACGGCTACTGCTACAATATGATGTTTGTAGGACCCGGCTGGATGAACCGCAAGGGCCGCTGGGAGGCACCCTACGAGCTGCTGGTCAAGAGCTATGACGATGCCATGGCCTACTACGGCTCCCTGAAGAAGGAAGGCAAGCTGCTGGATCTGACCATGACGGAATTTGCCGACTGGTACCGGGAGCACAAGACCTACACCGAGCCGGAATGTGCCCTCTGGCAGGACATCCTTTACGGCTCCGGCAAGCAGCATTTCTGGTATGTGGATCCGGATCTGCGCTGCTGCCTGGATATGAATCAGGGCGGTGCCATGATCGACCTGCGGCCCTACGCCGCCAAGCTTTACTGGCCCACCGGCATCGGTACGCCCCATGTGCAGGATACCTCCTATCCCTTCCTGATCCAGGCAAACTACCGGGCGGGCTACTTCACCCACTATGCCGGCGAGGGCACCGTCAAGAGCTGCCGCGTCAGCTACAACGGACAGAGCGCCGATATGTGCCTGTGCCGCACCAAGGCCAGCTTCAGCCAGGAGGGGAATACCCGCATCGTCACCGCCGAGCCTGTTGAAATGGTTCTGGGCGGCCTGACCGTCAAGCTGCAGAGCATCTTCCGCTTCACCGAGGGCAGCGCTACGGTGGAAACGGAGCGCAAGGTCCTCTCCACCTCCATCCCCGGGGCCAAGGTGGAGATCGACGAATACATCACCGCCTGCTACGGCACCACCGAGTACCCCGAGGACATGACGCCCATCGTCCTGACCGCCGGGGACGAAGAGATCCGCTACGCCTACAAGTGCCGCAGCGCCGAGGCTGTCGGAACTGCCGCCGCCGTCATCCCGCCCATCGATACCAAGGTATCCCTGCGGGGCGAAAACGATACCTGCTACATCCGGGAAGGCTACGCCTTCAGTCCCATGTTCACCCTGGGCGTCCGGAAGGAAGCCGGAGAAAAGGAGAGTGTCACCACATGGCTCAAGCTGGAAAAGGCAAACTGAACTACCGGTGCCCCTCCTGCTTCATGCGGGATATCGACATCGATATGTTCTTCGATTATGATAAGGGCGAATATTACTGCCTGCGCTGCTGCTACACCGCCACCGAGGAGCAGGTTCTGGAAAAGAACCAGATGGCCCGGTTCCGGTATAAGAGCATGATGAAACGAATCACATTTGAGGACTGAGCTATGATCATCGGCATGGATTTTTCCTCCCTGGAGGAAACGGAAAAGCAGGGCGGAAAGTTTTATGTAAACCATCAAGAGGTGGATCTGGTGCAGATCCTGGCCCGGAAGGGTGCGAATTATGCCCGGCTGCGGCTGTGGCTGGACCCCTATGATGGGGAAGGAAGCCCCTACATGGGCGGCACCTGCGATCTTGCCACCGTGACCCGGCTGGCCCGCCGGGCCAAGGACGCGGGTATGGAGATCCTGCTGGACCTTCACTATTCCGACTTCTGGTGCGACCCCGGCCGGCAGATGATCCCCAAGGCCTGGATGGGCATGGACCTGGAGGAAATGTGCCAGGCGCTGTACCGGCACACCGCCGATACCCTGGAGCATTTGAAGGCCCAGGGCCTGGAGCCCGCTGCCGTGCAGGTGGGCAATGAGATCACCAACGGTATGCTCTGGCCCATGGGCAAGCTGACGGGTGACGCACCCCGGAGGGGCTATGATGCCCTGGCGGAGCTGGTTCGCAGCGGCGTAAAGGCCGTGCGGGAGCATTCCTCTGCCAAGGTGCTGCTCCATCTGGAGCGCAGCGGCGACAAGGCGCTGTGGCAGGAGTGGTTCGATGAAATGATCGCCCGGGGCGTGGAATTTGACATCATCGGCGCCTCCTACTATCCCTACTGGCACGGCACCATGGAGGAGTTCCGGGACAACATGGAAAACTGCATCGCCCGTTATGGCAAGGACATCTGGGTGGTGGAGACCTCCTATCCCTTTACGACCCGGCATTTCCGCCCCGGCGGAGAGACCGCGAACCTGTGCATCGCCGACGGTGCCCACCGCTGGGACGGCTCCCCGGTGACCCATCCGCTGACGGTAGAGGGCCAGGTGGCCTTTATCCGGGATCTCATTCAATTGGTCCATGACCTGCCGGAGGGCAGGGGAAAGGCCATCTTCTGGTGGGAGCCGGGCTGGATTCCCGCCGAGGGCTCCTCCTGGGCTTCGGAGGCTTCCCTGCGCTACTGCGGCGAGGAGGAAAAGTCCACCGGCAACGAGTGGGCAAACCAGTGCCTGTTTGACTACGAGGGCAACTCCCTCCCGGCACTGGAAGTATTTCAGGATTTACAGCACCATGTGCTTTAAGTCAAATATCAGTAAACGAAAGGAAATGAAATTATGAAGAAAGCACTTGCCCTGATTCTGGCACTGTCCATGGTTTTCTGCCTGGCCGCTTGCTCCGGCTCCGGCGATTCCAATGAGACCGTTACCCTGACCGTTTGGGTCGGCGAGAACTACGTCGATGTCACCAACGAGATGGTCGAGTCCTTCAAGGCTGCCAACCCCGATGTCACCTTCAAAATCACTGTCGCCATCGAGTCCGAGTCCACCTGTAAGGACACCGTCCTGCTGGACCCCACTGCTGCTGCTGACGTCTACACCTTCGCAGACGATCAGCTGCTGGAGCTGGTGAACAACGGTGCCATCCAGGCCGTTCAGAACACTGAGTCCGTCATCGCTGCCAACGGCGCCGGCGGCATCGCTGCTGCCACTGTGGACGGCACCCTGTATGCTTACCCCATGTCCGCTTCCAACGGCTACTTCCTGTACTACGATTCCTCTTACTTCACCGAAGAGGATGTCCAGGACCTGATGACCATGTGCCAGAAGGCTGCCCAGGTGGGCAAGACCGTCTCCTTCGACATGTCCAACGGCTGGTATCTGTACAGCTTCTACGCCGGCGCTGGCCTGACCATGGTCATCAATGACGACGGCCTGACCAATAGCTGCGACTGGAACTGCGACGTTGGCGTTTCCGTTACCCAGGCTATCCTGGATATGGTCGCTACCGGCGGTATGTCCTTCGAGGGCGACGCTGCCTCCGTTGCTGCTGCTCAGGACGGCACTGCCATCGCCACCATCAACGGCGTTTGGAACTCCGGCGCTATGCAGGAAGCCTACGGCGAGAACTACGCCTGCGCCAAGCTGCCCAGCTTCACCGCCGGCGGCGCTACCTACCAGATGAGCTCCTTCGCCGGCTACAAGTTCATCGGTGTCAACCCCTACTCCAAGAACGTTGGCTGGGCCATGAAGCTGGCTGAATGGCTGACCAACGAAGAGAACCAGACCAAGCGTTTCGAGGCTACCGGTGACGGCCCCGCCAACACCAATGCTGCCGCTTCCGAGGCTGTCGGCGCCAACCCCGCCATCGCCGCTCTGGCTCAGCAGTCTGCCTTCGCTGTCGTGCAGCGCGTTGGCAACAACTACTGGACTCCCGCTACCACTCTGGGCGAGATCCTCTCCCAGGGCAACCCCGAGAACATCGATCTGCTGACCCTGCTGAACGATGCTGTCGCCGGCATCACTGCTGACGTGACCTGATCTCCATACACCCTGCGAAACCCTTTGAGGGGCGGCTTGCCCGCCCCTCATTTTTCTTCTTTGCGTGACTACTCCAAGAAAAGGAGGATCTCCGGATGGCCGGTAATAAAAAGAGCGGCATTGGCACCTTCCTGAAGGAATTTGCCGAGGCCATAACCAAAGGCGATATCTTTACCAGATGCTCTCTGCTGGTGATGGGCGTGGGCCACGTCCGCCGCGGGAAATACCTGCAGGGCATCCTGATGACCTTGGCAGAGCTGGCTTTTGCCATGTTCTGCATCTTTGTTGCGGCACAGTACCTGCCCGATTTTCTGACATTGGGTTCTGTGGAGCAGCAGGTCATTTACAATCCCGCAACCATGAAGAACGAATTCAACGACTATGACAACAGCTTCTTGATTCTGCTGTTTGGCGTTATCAGCATCATTGTCATCGTCGCGTTTATCTATCTGTGGATGAACAATATGCGCAAGGTCTATGCCCTGCAGAAGCAGGCGGAGGCCGGTATTGCTCCCACTACCCTGCGCCAGGATCTGGGCGTGGTGCTGAACGAAAAGTTCCACGTGACCCTGCTGACCCTGCCTGTTCTCGGCATCATTATTTTCACGGTGGTGCCCCTGATCGTGATGATCGCGGTGGCCTTCACCAACTATGACGGCACCCATATGCCCCCGGCAAAGCTGTTTGACTGGGTGGGCCTGAACAACTTCAAGGCACTGTTCTCCACCTCCCTGACGGCCACCTTCGGCTACTCCTTCATGAAGATCCTGGGCTGGACGCTGCTCTGGGCCGTGACTGCCACCTTTACCTGTTATTTCGGCGGCATTGCCCTGGCGCTGCTGATCAACAACCGCCACACCCGCATGAAGAAGTTCTGGCGTACCTGCTTCATGGTTGCCATGGCGGTGCCCCAGTTCGTTTCTCTGCTGCTGGTCCGGAATTTCTTCGCGGATACCGGCATCGTCAATACCTTCTGCTCCAATATCGGCCTGACGCAGCTACTGAAGGATATTGGCCTGGTGGCCCAGCACCTGGAGTACATCCCCTTCCTGACGGATAAGAACTGGGCGAAATTCACCATCATCCTCATCAACTTCTGGGTCGGCGTGCCCTATCTGCTGCTGATGGCCACGGGTGTCCTGATGAACATTCCCCAGGACCTGTATGAGGCTGCCACCATCGACGGCGCCAATGCCTTCCAGCAGTTCCGCAAGATCACCATGCCCTACATGCTCTTCGTCACGGGCCCCTATCTTGTCAACTCCGTGGTTCAGAACGTGAATAACTTCAACGTCATCTATCTGCTGACCAATGATGTGTACTTCACCATGGACCAGAAGCTGGCAAGCTCCAACGCCCAGGACATTGACCTGCTGGTGACCTGGCTGTTCCGCCTGACCAATAACTACTACAACTATAAGATGGCGGCAGTCATCGGCATTCTGGTGTTCCTGGTCTGCTCCGCCATTTCTCTGCTGGCCTTCAACCAGCTCATCAAGGGTGATAAGGAGGGCGCGATGCAATGAGCAAGAACAAACCTTACCGCCTCCATGGCCGGTTCCACTGGGGCCGCCACATCCTGCTGGCATTCCTTGCGCTGCTGTGGCTGCTTCCCATCATCTGGCTGGTGCTTTGCTCCTTCTCTGCCAGAAACTCCATGAGCGCCACCACCTTCTTCCCGGAGGAGTACTCCCTGATTCAGTATTATAAGCTGCTGTTCGAGACGGATGCTGCCAACCAGTTCCCCCGCTGGATGCTGAACACCACCATTATCGCTGTGTTCAACTGCATCATTTCCAGCTTCTTCGTGCTGATGACTGCCTATGCCATGAGCCGTATGCGTTTCAAGTCTAGAAAGCTGCTGATGAACATCGGCATGATCCTGGGCCTGTTCCCCGGCTTTTTGAGCATGATCGCCATCTACTTTATCATGAAGTCCGTTGGCCTGACCAACTCTCTGCTGGGCCTGATTCTGGTCTATTCCGGCTCCTCCGGCATGGGCTACCTGGTGGCGAAGGGCTTCTTCGATACCATCCCCCTTGCCCTGAGTGAGGCGGCGAAGCTGGACGGCGCTACGGAATTTGACATCTTTACGAAGATCATTGTCCCCATCTCCAAGCCCATCATCGTCTACACGGTGATCAATGCCTTCCTGGCGCCCTGGGTGGACTTCATCTTTGCCAAGATCATGCTCAATTCCGGCATCTCCACCGACTGGACCGTAGCCATCGGCCTGTACGGCCTGCTGGACAAGACCCGCTTTACCCAGTACTTCGGCGTGTTCTGCGCCGGCGGCGTTATCGTGTCCATCCCCATTTCCGTCCTGTTCGTCATCATGCAGAAGTTCTACGTCGAGGGTATCACCGGCGGCGCAACGAAAGGATGATGGCTATGAAACGAATGATTGCCATTGCGCTGCTGGCAGCCATGGTGCTGAGCCTCGCTGCCTGCGGCTCCTCACAGAGTGCGGAGTCGGAGCTGTATGTGGAGAAGATCGAGGGCCTTTCCAAGGATTTCGTCATGGGCATGGATGTATCCAGCGTCCTTTCCCTGGAGGCCAGCGGTGTCAAGTACTATGATTTCGAGGGAAACGAAGCGGATCCCCTGAAGGTTCTGGCGGACAGCGGTGTCAACTACATCCGTGTCCGTGTGTGGAACGATCCCTACGATGAAAACGGCAATGGCTACGGCGGCGGCAACTGCGACCTGCAGACCGCCATCGAGCTGGGCAAGCGGGCCGCCAAGTACGGCATGAGCCTGCTGGTGGATTTCCACTATTCCGATTTCTGGGCAGACCCCGCCAAGCAGCAGGCTCCAAAGGCCTGGGCGGACATGACCACGGATGAGAAGGCCGAGGCCATCTATGACTGGACGGTGGAAAGCCTGAAGGCCATGAAGAGCGCCGGCGTCAAGGTTGGCATGGTCCAGGTGGGCAATGAGACCACCGGCGGCTTCTGCGGCGAGACCTCCGTGCCCAAGGTCACCAAGCTGATGGCCTCTGCCGCCAAGGCGATCCGGGATGTGGACAAAAAGATCCAGATCGTGGTCCACTACACCAACCCCGAAAGCAAGAATTACAAGAACATTGCCGCGCAGCTGGATGTCAACGGCGTGGATTATGACATCTTCGCCACCTCCTACTATCCCTACTGGCACGGCACCCTGGAGAACCTGACGAGCAACCTGCAGTCCGTGGTGGACAACTACGGCAAGAAGGTGATGATCGCCGAGATCTCCTGGGCATACACCGTGGAAAATACGGATATGCACGGCAACACCATCGGCGAAGAGCTGAGCTACGACAAGCCCTATCCCTTCACAGTCCAGGGCCAGGCCACCGCGGTGGCGGAGGCTATCCGGACCCTTGCAGCCATGGGTGACAGCGCCGTGGGCCTGTTCTACTGGGAGGGTGCCTGGATCTCCGTGCCCGGCGACACCTGGGAAGAGCAGTCCGCCCTGTGGGAGCAGCACGGCTCCGGCTGGGCCAGCTCCTATGCTGCCGAGTATGACCCCAATGACGCGGGTGTCTATTACGGCGGCTGCGCCTGCGACAATCAGGCCATGTTCGATGCCACCGGCCATCCCCTGGAGTCTCTGAACGTGTTCCGCTATGTTTACACCGGAACCACCGCCGAGGTGAAGGTGGACACGGTGGAGAGCGTTTATGTCACCGTGAAGCTGAACAACACCATTACCCTGCCTGAAACCGTGGATGCCATATTCAACAACGGCGAAACGGCTCCGGTCAGTGTTGAGTGGGATGCGGGCATTGATCTCGATGCCATTTCCGCTTCCCCGGTGGGAACCTATCCTGTAACGGGCACAGCGGACGGCATGAGCGTGACCTGCTACATCAACATGGTGGAGGAAAACTACGCCGAGAATTACAGCTTCGAGGACGATGACTACTCCATGTGGAACGTCAACGAGATCTCCGCCTCCGGCATCACTGATTTCCAGGTAAAGACCACCGACGCCTATTCGGGCAGTGTATCCCTGCACTTCTACAATACCGGGGACGTGGAATTTACCGTGGAGCAGGAGATCACCGGCCTGCGGGAGGGAAGCTACTGCTTCTCCATCCAGGCCCAGGGCGGCGATGTGGGCGATGCCGAGATGTACATCTATGTCGTCGCGGACGGCGTTACCTACACGGAAAGCTTCCTGGTGACCTCCTGGCGTGAGTTCCAGAATCCCAAGATCGAGGGGATTTCCGTCGCCTCCGGCAATGTTACCATCGGCGTGTACATCAAGACCGCCGCCGGCGGCTGGGGAACCCTGGACGATTTCCTCTTTAACCCTGAAAACTAAGCAAAACACCCCCAATGGTCTCATTGGGGGTGTTCCGACAAGTGAGGTATCCTTATGAAAAAGAAGGTTGCGCTGCTTCTGGCAGCGGTGATGCTGCTGGGCATCCTGACGGGCTGCTCCGGCTCCGGAGCGTCCAAGACCGAAAAGACCCTGGAGGAGATCGCTGCCCTGGGCTCCAGCCCGGACGATAATTACCGGGTGTGGTATGAGATTTTCCTGTATGCCTACTGCGACTCCAACGGCGATGGCATCGGCGATATCAATGGCCTGCGCAGCAAGCTGGACTATCTGCAGGAGCTGGGCATCACCGGCATCTGGCTGATGCCCATCCA
>CAZHEG010000030.1:0-8820 GCA_964531435.1 uncultured Oscillospiraceae bacterium
TCGCCGGTGGTGGGCAGCGAGCAGGGAGGGACCAGGCCGGTGCTGATCGTGCAGAATGACACCGGAAACCGCTACTCTCCCACGGTGATCGCGGCGGCCATCACCAGCCAGACGGGAAAAGCAAGGCTTCCCACACATATCGGCATCGCGGGGGGCAGCGTGGGGCTGAGCAAGGACTCCATCATTCTTCTGGAGCAGATCCGCACCATTGACAAGCGGCGGCTGCGGGAGCATATGGGGCATCTGGACGATGCCCACATGAGCATGGTGGATGAGGCCATCGCCGTGAGCTTCGGCCTGCCCCACGGCGGAGTGACCTGATGGGAAGGCAGGAATATTGCCCCCTTTGCGGCATAGGCTTGCTGCAAAGGGGGCTTAACACATGATGGAATATGATATTACATTGGGCGGCGGCAGCATCGGACGGGCCAGGGTAGAGCGGGAGGGGTTATACTACCGCTTTTCCTGCCGGGTGAAGCTGTCCGGGGAGGTGGTCTGCCGGCTGGCTGCCCGCTGTGGGGACAAGACCGTGAGCCTTGGGATCCCGGTTCCGAAGGATGGGGCCTATGAGCTGAGCACCCGGATCCCGGTGAAGCGATTGGGAGAGGGGGCCATGGTGATCACCGCGGAGCCGAAGCACACCGCCCCTGGCGGGAGGTTCGTACCCCTGTCGCCCCAGGAGCCGTTTGCCTATCTGCGGCAGCTGGAAAACGCTTTTTTGCAGGTGCGCAGCGGACAGGTGGGGGCGGTCATTCAGGATGATCCTCATCCTCCGGCACGGCGGTAGAATACTGGCCGGAGCTGAAGAGCTCCCGCTGCTCCTGGGTCATTTGGCTGCTGAAGCATTCATGGCTCAGCAGGTAGGTGATGACGGGACTGCTGGGCGTGATGTTCATCATCACATCCACTGCATCCGCGCGGCGGGAAAGCTCGTCGAGAAGGGGAGAGACCGTGAGCAAAACGGTAATGACCTCGGTACGGGCTGCAGGTGAGCCGGCACTGAGGATGGGATCGATCTCAACGGAGCGAAGGGCCAGCACCAGCTCATCGGTGGACATTTCGGTCAGATTTCCCGGGAATGCAAAGGTGCTGATGTCGAATGGCTCCAGGGCGTTGTCATACTGCTTCAAAATAAAGCTGGCCTCTTCGGCGGGGGACATGAGAAGGCGCAGCCGGTCAGATGACAGCAGGGCATCAATGAGCTTGCCGTCTGTATTGTGCGCGACCGACATCAGGGTGCTGATGGCATCGTCCCGGGTCTCCAGCACCTGGAGGGCATCGTATCTGGCATAGACGTCATCGGAGTAGAGCTGAGAATATTCTCTCCCGCTGTCGAGAACGGATCTGGAGATTCTATCGTTGTTGATGATATATTGCACCAGATCGGCGGTGGTGAAATGCTCCGCCAGGTCATAGCTGATATTGGTATCGAACAGGACGTTCAGCCGTTCCGGCATAACTGCCGCGGCAGCAGTCATAAAACGGGTCAAATCCGCATCGGAGAGGTCGTCGATAGAGAAATAGTTAGTTGCTGCGATCAGGTAGATGGAGCCAGGCAGGTTTTCCTGAACACCATCCATCAGACACTTAAGCGCACCCCGCCGGCTGAACAGCTTGCGGACAAATGGATTGTTTTCATTATAGTAATCGTACAGGATATCCATAGCCCTATTGGTGGAGCACTGGTCAAAGAGAGGAAGCTCGCCCAGAATAGAAACAAGAGCTTCTGTTGATATATCCGGATCAACGGCAATGCTGTTATTCGATACTTCAAAGGGGTAGGAGTTATATTGCCCCGTGATGTATTCCACCTCCTGGTAGGCGGTCATTTTCTGGCGGTAAAAAGAGGTGGTCAGCAGCCAGTAGAGGACCTGGCCCTCCTCCTCGGACACTTCGGCATTCATCATTTCCTTGACGGCATCAGTCCGGCTCTGCAGATAGGTAAGGGCAGGATGATAGGGGGAGAAGTCCTCATAAAGCTCGTCGGCGATGGCGGTCTGCATGGAGTTGAAGGTCAGCACCGCGGCCTGGAGTTTGGAGTTTGAGGCGATGTAGCTTACAAGCTCCTGGGTGGTCATGCTGTCTACCTCTGTGGAGGTCAGGTAGTGCGCCAGGGAAACGGCCTTGGACCACAGGAATCCGGTGGCATCCTTGCCAATGGAGATATCCACGGTCATATCCGTTGGAATCGTGCCCCAAAGGAGCCAGCCCGCCATTTCACTGCCGGTGGAATCGGTGTAGTAAGGGGAGCAGACGATGAAAGCGGAATCCGTGTCCACGCCCTCCATGGGGGTGAATTCGCAGTTAACGTTCCACCCGGAGGAGAAAAATTTCGCGGCATCGCCTATGAAGCTGACACGCATCCAGAAATTGGCACCGGACAGGCCGTCGGCCCGGGAGATATAAAATAATTCGTTGCTGCCCATGGGGGAAGTCATGAACAGGGAAGAGGAAAGGGAGCCATCGCCGGAATAGTTAAAGTTGAGGTCGGGGTCGGCATCCCCGGTAAAGAAGACACCACTGATTATTGGTTTTGAAAGGGGCTTGGAATAAACCTCCAGCTCCAGGCTCCACCAGTACTGTTCGGTTGGGCCAGTGACAGGGAGAGTGGGGGTGACCGCAGACTCCTGCTGCAGCAGCACCACACCCAGTACCAGAATCAAAACAAGGGCTAAAGGCACAAGGGTCTTTGCATTCGGTGCGGAGGCCTTTGATTTTTTGGTGGGTTTTGGTTCCTGCTCCACCACTGTGGCGGGGCCGGCAGAGGGGGAGAAAATGCAGCCGTTGACCAGGGTGTCCAAATCCAAGGACACGGGACAATGGTCGGAGCCCATGACGGAGGGGTGGATATCGGCCTGGTAGATGGTGTCTTTCAGCCTGTCAGACACCAGGAAATAGTCGATGCGCCAGCCCGCGTTGTTTTCACGGGCGTGGTACATATAGCTCCACCAGGAGTATTTTCCGGTGGCATCGGGATAGAGGTGGCGGAAGGTATCGGCAAAGCCAAGGTCAAGGGTCTTTTGGAAGCTTTCCCGCTCCTGGTCGGAGAAGCCGGCGTTTCCCCGGTTGGAGGCGGGGTTTTTCAGGTCGATCTCCTGATGGGCAACATTCAGGTCGCCGCAGATGACCACAGGCTTGACTTCATCCAGCCGGCGCAGGTAGCCGCGGAAGGCCTCGTCCCACTCCATGCGGTGGTCGATTCGGGCAAGGCCCCGCTGGGCATTGGGGGTATAGCAGGTGACCAGCCAGAACTCCCGGTATTCCAGGGTGATGACCCGGCCCTCGTTGTCAAGATGCGCATCGCCAATTCCGTAGGATACAGACAGGGGGGTGTGCTTGGTGAAAATGGCGGTGCCGGAATAGCCCTTCTTATCGGCGTAGCACCAGTACTGCTGGTAGCCGGGCATATTCAGCTCCAATTGTCCCGCGGAGAGCTTGGTCTCCTGCAGGCAGAAGAAGTCGGCATCCATTTCGTTGAATACGTCAAGGAAGCCTTTTTGGATGCAGGCACGAAGGCCGTTGACATTCCAGGATACAAATTTCATAGTGGATCACCTCTTATTGGGAATTATTGGGAAGGGTTTTCGTACAGAATGACATTATCGCGGGTCATGGTGACGGAGCTTTCGCCGTCCAGAGTTTCGCCGGAGGCGGTGATGGTCACGGCATCGGCACCGGTAAGATCAAGCACCGTCAGGGTCAGGCAGGCGCAGGCGGCGGTGAGGTCCATGCCGGAAAACCGGGCCAGGGCGGAATTCATGGAAAGGTATACGGTGCCGCCCTCAACGGTCATTTCCAGCACCTTGGTGCTGGCGGGGAAGGTGGAGGCAAAGCCATCCTCCGACGGGCCCCGGAGATAGGAGTTGAGAATCGCCAGGGTATCGCCGTCATAGGAGCGGCCCTCGGTGACCTGGGCGGCGATCAGGGAGTCTGCCGCGCCGTAGGTGGGCTCGGAGCGCAGGTAATAAAAGTTCAGAGGGACCTCGATCTTGGTTTCCTTCCGGCTGCAGCCCAAAATGGGCAGAACCAGAAGAAGGGCGAGAATCAGGCAAAGGAATCTTTTCACAGCAGGTCCTCCTCTTCTTCCATGTCCCCGGTGTCGAAGGTGGGGAAGGTGAGCCGGAAGGTGGAGCCCTGGCCCAGGGTGCTATCCACGGAGATGGTGCCCTGGTTGCGCTCTACCATGGTGCGGACGATGGCAAGGCCCAGGCCGCTGCCGCCGGATTTGCGGGAGCGGGCCTTATCCACCCGGTAGAAACGCTCGAACAGGTGGGGGATGGCATCCGGCGGGATGCCGACGCCGGAATCGGTGATCTCCAGGATGGCATTGTCCTCCTCCCGGGTCAGTCGGATGATCAGGCGGCCGCCGGGGAGGTTGTACTTGATGCCGTTTTCCACCAGGTTGAAGATGATCTGGTACAGGTCATCCTCCAGAATCAGGATGGGGCAGTCATCGGTCAGATCCTGCCGGATGGTGATGCTGTTTTCGGCAGCAATGCCGGAGAGCATACGGACCACCCGCCGGATGGTGGGGGCCATGGATATGATCTCGCAGGTGCCGTCCTGCTGGCTTTCGACACGGGTCAGGGAGAGGAGCTTCTGGCTCATGCGGTTCAGACGCTCCGCTTCGTTGCCGATGTCGCCGACGAATTCCCGGACGGTGCCCATGTCCATATCGTTCTGCAAAATGGAGTCAGACAGCAGCTTGATGGAGGCAAGGGGGGTCTTTAGCTCGTGGGAGGCATCGGAAACGAATTGGGCCCGCTTGCTTTCGGAGGTCTGGAGACGGTCAGTCAGGTCGTTGAATTCCTCGCCCAGGAAGGTCAGCTCGTCCTGACCGCCCAGGTTTACCTTGTGGGAGTAGTCGCCCTCCCGGATGATGCGCATGGAGCTGAGGATCCGGCGCAGACGGGCGGAGTAGACGTTGGTGAAGATGATGGAGAATACAATGACCGCCAGCACCAGTGAGAGGGTGATGGTGAACATATTCTGCTGCAGGGATTTGATCAGCTGGCCCTGCTCGGTGTCGCACTCCATGATGTACACACAGCCGATGACGGTGCCGTAGGATACGATGGGGGTGGCGGCATGGGAATACATGGCACCCTCGCTGTAACGGTACTGCCAGGAAAAAACGTTGTAGCCGTACTGCTTCACACTGGTGTCCAGTGCCTGGTAGATCTCGGGAAAGAGCACAAAGCTGCCGGTAAGGGCGGGGGTGGCGGAATCGTAGAGGGCGACGCCGCTTTCGTCGGTGATGATGAGCCTGTTATCCAGGAAGGAGCCCATCTGGGAAATGACCGCGCTGACGTTGGTGGTGTTGATGACCTCCAGCTGGGCGATCTCCGCAGCGGTAAGCTGGCACTTCGACAGCAGGGCGCTTTCCTTGTTCTGGTAGATCATCTTCTGGTTGGCACCGGAGGTGTAGACGTTCAGGAAAAACATGACCGCCAGGGTGATGGCAATATTCGTCAGGGCGTATTGCATATGGGAACTGGAATAGCGGCGGTAGGAGCCGTGTTTACTTTCGGAAGTAATAGCCAACGCCCCATTTCGTCATAATATAGTTGGGTTCAGCAGGATTTTCCTCCAGCTTCTCCCGCAGGCGGCGGATGTGTACATCCACCGTCCGGATGTCGCTGCGGTATTCGTAGGCCCAGATGGTATCCAGCAGCGCCTCCCGGGAATAGACCCGGTTGGGGTTGCGCATGAGAAATTCGATCACGTCAAATTCCTTTGCCGTCAGGTCTGCCAGCTCGCCGCTGCGGTAGGCGTTGCGTCCGTCCAGATCCAATGTGATGCTGCCGATGGTCAGCTGGTTGGTGGATTCGGCGGCTCCTGTGGAAGCGGAGCGGCGCAGCAGGGCGCGGATGCGGGCCTTCAGCTCCAGAATGTTGAAGGGCTTGGTCAGATAATCGTCAGCGCCGATATCAAAGCCCATGAGCTTGTCCATATCGTCGGCCTTCGCCGTCAGCAGGATGATGGGGACATTGGAAAATTCACGGATCTTGCCGCAGGCAGTCAGACCGTCCATCTCCGGCATCATCACATCCAGAACGATCAGGTCGGGATGCTCGGCCTGGGTCTGCTGGAGAGCTTCCAGTCCGGTGGAGCCGGTGATCACCTCATAGCCTTCGTTCTGCAGGTTGAAGCGGATGCCTTTTACCAGCAGCTCCTCGTCGTCAACGACCAGTATTTTCATAAGTCTAACCTCCTGTGGTGGCGTAGTCCATCAGTTCTTCCAGTTTGGATATTCCGATGCCGCTGACCATAGTCAGCTCGGAAAGGGTGCCGAAGGGGCCGTTTTCCTCGCGGTAGTCGATGATGCGCTGGGCGAGGGTGGGGCCGATGCCGGGGAGCGTCTGAAGCTCCTCAATAGACGCGGTATTGATGTTTACAAGACCGGGCTGTGTCTGCGCGGCGGACTCGGAAGGCTCTGCGGTTGGGGTATAGGCAGTTCCGGTGCGGACCAGGATCTCGGTGCCGCCGGAATTTCGTCCGATGAAAAATCCCGCAAGTCCCGCAAGGAAAACGCAGGTGATGAGAATCAGCAGGAAAAGGGGCTGTTTTTTCATAAGTGAAGCACCTCGCGCATTGACGAAAGAAAGAAAAACTGTTACAATACATTATACACGAAAAGATACCGCCGGACAAGTCCGGTTTTCATTATAGAGGGATAAATATGAGATTTTTGAAGCCAATCAGCATTTTGCTGTGTATGATATTGCTGCTTTCTCCGGTGCTGCAGGCAGGCGCGGCGGAAAACGGCGGCTACATTGCCGGGGGCTGCCGCAGTGTGGACGCGCAGGTACCCCTTTCCGGTGAGGAAAAGCTGGGGGTATCCGCCAAATCCTACGTTGTTTACGAGCGGACGACCGGGACGCTGATCGCTTCCTACAACATTGACAGCGCTCTGTCGCCTGCCAGTATGGTCAAGCTGATGACGGCGCTGGTGGCCATGGAAAACGGCACCCTTACGGATGTGGTCACCGTGACCGGCTCGGCACTGAACTCCGTTGCCATCGGTTCCGTCAGCGCGGGACTGGTGCGGGGCGAGGAGATCACCCTGGAGAATCTGCTGGGCTGTATGTGCGTGGCGTCGGCAAATGACGCGGCGGCGGTGATCGCCGAGTACATCGGCGGAAGCCAGGCAGGCTTTGTGGACATGATGAATGCCAAGGCCCGGGAGCTGGGCTGCACGGATACGGTGTTTTCGGATCCCACCGGCCTGGATGACACCGGCAACCAGATGAGCACCCGGGATATTCTGCGGATCCTGGATGCGGCCCTGGAGAATGAGACCTTCCGGACGATGTTCCAGCTGGAAAGCTGGACAGTGGAAGCGACCAACAAAAGCGAACAGCGGGAGCTGGTGACCACCAACAACATGATGAGCACCGCCAGCAAGAAGTATTTCGATCAGCGGGTTACCGGCGGTAAGACCGGTGCCACCAACAAGGCGGGCCGCTGCCTGGCTGTGACGGCGCAGGTGGGGGACATGGAGATCGTAGCGATCGTCATGGGCTCCAAGGCCACCTACGCCAACGACGGCCTTGAGGTGGTGAAATTCGGCAGCTTTGAGGATATGAAGGTGCTGCTGGACCACGCGGAGCAGAATTACGAGTGCAGACAGCTCTTTTACCAGGGCCAGGTCATTGCCCAGTATCCCGTTATCAACGGCAGCAGCAATGTGGCGGTAACGGTGGCGGATGAAGTGTACTGCGTCCTGCCCAAGACTGTGACGGTGGAGCAGCTGGTATGGCAATACGACCGGAATGCATCCGTTTCCGCACCGGTTACCCAGGGGCAGGATATCACGGATCTCAGTGTGTGGTATGAGCCGGAGGAAGAAGGCGCGCAGCGGATCTGCCTTGCCGGGACGGAGCTGGTGGCGATGACGGGCGTTTCCGTATACGAAGCCTATCAGGTGCCCCAATCCTCTGTGGACAAGCAGCAGGAGCAGGAGCACGGTCAGGTGCTTGCCACGGTGTTTGCCGTTGTGCTGGGCATCATTGTTGTGGGAATGATCGCCATGGTGGCAATGCGTGCCATTCAGACTGCCCGTCTGAAAGCCCGCATCCGCCGCAGAAGAACGGAACGCAGGAGGAACCGCCATGCTCGGATGGAATGAACTTCGGGATGCCTGCAGCAGCTGCACCCGGTGCGGCCTGTGCGAGAGACGGAATAAAGTGGTATTCGGCGTAGGCAACACCAATGCGGATATCCTTTTTGTGGGAGAAGGTCCCGGCGAGCAGGAGGATCTGCAGGGTGAGCCTTTCGTAGGGCCTGCGGGAAAGCTGCTGGATGATATGCTGAGCATCATCGACCTGGACCGCAGCCGGAACTGCTACATCGCGAACATCGTAAAATGCCGTCCGCCCGACAACCGGGATCCTCTTGAGACGGAGCAGGATCAGTGCATTGGCTTCCTGCGCAACCAGGTGGCCCTGATCAAGCCGAAGATCATTGTTTGTCTGGGCCGGGTGGCCGCAAAGCGGCTCATTGATGCGCAGTACCGGATCACCCGGGAGCATGGGCAGTGGGTGCAGAAAAATGGGGTTTGGATGACGGCTGTGTATCATCCTTCCGCGCTGCTGCGGGATGCCTCCAAGCGGCCGGAGACCTTTGATGATCTGCTGAGCATCCGGGAAAAGATGCAGGAGCTGGGGATCTGAATGAATAAAACAGGAGTGGGAAGTCCCACTCCTGTATGTTTATTCAAAATAGTGAATAAAAAACTCCCGGAGGCGACCGCATCCGGGAGGCATGGAGCTAGTGACCTGACTCGAACAGGCGACCTTCTCATTACGAGTGAGATGC
>CAZHEG010000031.1:0-8725 GCA_964531435.1 uncultured Oscillospiraceae bacterium
CAAATATTTTCAAGTTAGTAAACAGTTTTTTTGCGATTTGGACACTTTTTTTCCATGAAATTTCCGTGGAAGTGGTCTGACAGACCATGCTGATGGGGGTGTCCAGGCTGACTTCGCCGCTTTTTGCCCAGTTTTCCAGTTCCTGGGCGGATTCAAAAATCCGGCAGTCGCTGCACCAGCCGGCGATTCCCTCCACCTCCGGATGGGTCCGGGTACCGATGATCACAGGAAGCCTTCCCTCCTGCTCCGCCTTCGTCACGATCTCATGGATCCGCTTGACGAAGGGACAGGTGGCGTCAATGATCTCCGCGCCGGTCTTTTCCAGCTCCCGGACCACCGCCCTGGAAACGCCGTGGGAACGGATGACGACGGTCATTCCGGGGACCGCCTGCTCCGGGGAGTCGATGACCTGCACATCCATTTCACCGAACCGGGCCACCACATGGCGGTTGTGGATGATGGGGCCCAGGGTGACCACCTTGTTTCCCCTGGCGGCTACCTCCTCCACCGTCTGCACCGCGCGGCTGACACCGAAGCAAAAGCCGGCGCTTTTGGCTGTGGTAACACTCATACGGGAATCTTCTTTCTGACGATGTCCATAATGGCGGCGATCACGCCCTCCACATCCAGGTCGGAGGTGTCCACCTTGACGGAGTCTCTTGCCATCTTCAGCGGGGCAATGGCCCGGTGGGAGTCATTATAGTCCCGCTTCTGGATCGCCTCAAGGATCTGATTGTAGTTGGCCTTCTCGCCCTTGGCGATCAGCTCGTCGGTGCGGCGCTGTGCCCGAACCTCCGCAGAGGCCGTCAGGAAGATCTTCACGTCGGCCTTGGGCAGCACCACGGTGCCGATATCCCGGCCGTCCATGACCACGTTGTGTTCCCGGGCCACCTGCTGCTGCATATCCAGCAGCATATCCCGCACCACAGGGTGGGCGGAAATGTCCGAGGCCTTCTTGGAAATGTCGGGGGTGCGGATATCACCGGTGACATCCATGCCGTTCATGATCATGTGCTGAACGCCGTCCTCATCGTACTCGATGCCCACGGTCAGCTCGTCGATGTAGCGGTTGACACCGTCCACATCCTTGGGGCTGACGCCCCACAGGTCCATAAAGTATGCCACGGTGCGGTAGATCGCGCCGGTATCCACATATTTGTAGCCCAGGTCGGCAGCGATGCGCTTGGCGATGGTGCTCTTGCCCGCGCCGGCAGGTCCGTCGATGGCAATGGAATAGGTCTTGGCCATTTTCATTATCCTCTTTTCATTTATGTTGGGTCTGATCAATTACCGGCTTCTCAGCCGCGCCAGGGCGGCAGCCTCGGCGGCAACCACTTCTTCCGCCGTCATGCCCAGCCTCCGGCCGGTGTCCTCGGGACTCAGGGGCAGTCCGCCCTCCAGGCCGTAGCGCAGGGCGATCAGCTTTGCTTCCTTTTCATCCAGGGCGCTGAGCAGCTCCGCGATTCTCGCCCGGCTCTGGAAGTAAGCGGTGTCCTCCACCGCCGCCTGATCGTCCGGGGTCTCTTCCCGCTCCTGGGTGGCAGCCTTTGCCCGGCTGACTGTGCGGGCGGCGTCCAGGGTCTGGGCCACGGTCTCCGCCTCTTCCAGGGTCATGTGCAGCTCCGCAGCGATCTCCTCCAGGGTGGGATTTCGGCCCAGGTCGCCCAGCAGCCGCTCATCCACCGCCCGGTAGTCCTCCAACGCGGTACGCATCTTCTGTCCCACGCCGGAGGCGCGGGCCTGGCGGGTCAGGGCGACCGCCACCGCCTGGCGGACACAACGGTCACACTGGGCCGTAAAATCGCCGCCGTTGTAGCCAAGCACCGCCTGCCACAGGCCCATGCTGCCCTCCTGGATCAGATCCATCAGCAGCACACCCTGTCCGGCATAGCCGCAGGCGATCTCCACCACCCTGCCCAGCATCCGGGCAGTGAGGTCAGACTGTGCTTTCTCGTCCCCATGGAGGCATTTTTCCGCCAACGCCTGGGGCTCGGTATTCTTATTCAGCAGCGCGATCTCTTCCAGATACAGCCGCAGGGGATCATTCTCCTCCAGTCCGGCGGGGAGCCTTCCTTCCTGCACCAGCTGCTTTTCCTGGCGCAGCCGCAGGACTGTTTCACCGGACGCGCTCAGCTGGGGAAGATCCGATACATCCAGCAGGATGTCCTTTTCCTGCAGCAGTGCCACGGCATCCTCCATTGCCTCCTCCCCTTCCGGCTCCATCAGAGTCAGAAAGCGGGCGGCAGAAAGGCTCGAACCCCGGGGCAGCACATCGATGCACTGTTCCCACGCGGTGGCTTCAAAGGTAAAATCCATCATTCCAAAAATTCCTCCAGTCCCATATCCTTGCCGGCGGCGCGCAGCTTGTCCATGGCCGCCTTCTCCACCTGCCGGGCACGCTCCTTGGAAATGCCCAGGATCCTTCCGGTCTGTTCCAGGGAGTGGCACACACCGTCCTCCAGGCCAAAACGCAGCCGCAGGACCTGCCGCTGCCGGTCATTCAGCTGCTCCATCAGCGCGTCGATCGCGCCGATCAGCTCCTCACGAACCAGGGCATCATAGGGCTGCGCAGCCAGGGGATCCTCCATCAGGTATACCAGGCTCCCCTCGTCGCCGTCACCGGCGGGGGCGTCCAGGGAGCAGATCTGGGGCTCCAGCCGCAGCAGCTGGGCCACCTTCTCCCCGCTCAGGCCAAGCCGCTGCCCGATCTGCTCCGCCGTGGGCTCACAGCCCATTTCCAGCAGCAGCTCCGAGCGGGCATACTGGACCTTTTTCATTTTTTCCGCCGTGTGGACGGGAACACGGATCAGCCCCGGGTTCAGCAGGCACATGGTAATGCCCTGCCGGATCCACTTGGTGGCATATGTAGAGAACCGGTATTCCAGGTCCGGGTCAAATTTCTTTGCCGCCACGATCAGACCGATGCTCCCCTCCTGGACCAGGTCCATCAGGGGAACGCCTCTGCCCACATACTCCCGGGCCATGCTGACCACCAGGCGCAGGTTGCAGTCCACCATGGTGCGGATGGCATCCTCGTCCCCCTGGGCGCAGCGCCGGGCCAGCTCCCGCTCCTGCTGGGGCGTGAGCCTGGGAAAGCGGCGGATCTGCCGCATGTACTGGGAGACTTCATTCTCCACTTCGGCGTAATCTTCCATCATATCTAAGGTCATGAACGGATTCCTTTTTTCTCCTTGAGCTTATTCTGGTATGCCAGCAGGTCATCCGTTGTGGCAACGCTCGCGGCCTGGTGGGCCTTTTTCACCGTGCTGACATAGTCATCGAAGGCCTGCTCGCTGACGGGGCCCTGAAGCCGCTGGGTGATGCCGGTGATGTGGGACATCTCATCGCCGGAAAGCTCCAGCACCGCCACGGAAACCTCCAGCCCACTTTCATGGCGCTGGCGCAGCTGTCCGTACACCCGGCCCAGCAGCTCACAGGAAAACGCCTGGGGTGTCAGGTCGGCGGCCCGGTCCAGCAGGGCAGGCTCCCGCAGTGCCTGGGCGAGGATTCCCTCCTCCGCCATGGCAGAGCGCATATTGTCATACCGGATGGTCCGGCTTTTCGGCTGCAAATTGCGGGCGGGGGCCAGGTCGATCTTCTCCTGTGCCTTTTTCTCCCGGGCGATCCGGCGCTTGTGGGCCCGCTCGATCTCCAGCTTCATGGCGTCCGGGCTGATCTTTGCCTCCTCCGCCACCCGGGCGGAATATACCTCCCGCTGGACGGCGCTGGAGAGGCTTCCGATCAGGTCAGCCGACTCCTGAAGGTACTTGACCTTCTGATCATCCTCCCGGATGTCATATTTTCTACGGATGGCGCTGAGCTGGTATTCCACCCGGTTGGCGGATTCCCCCAGCAGGAGCTTAAACTTATCAGCGCCAAATTTTTTCAGATACTCATCCGGGTCCTTGGCGTCACGGATCTGCAGGACTTTTACCTGCAGCCCCGCCTTTTCCAGGATGGGGATGGCCCGCTTGGTGGCGTTCTGTCCGGCCTGGTCGCCGTCATAGATCAGCACCACCTGGTCGGTGTAGCGGGTAAGCAGTGCCGCCTGCTCCTCCGTCAGGCTGGTGCCCAGGGACGCCACCGCATTGTCAAAGCCATACTGGTGCAGCGCCACCACGTCCACGTTGCCCTCCACCAGAATGATGCTGCCAAGCTTTGTTTTCTTCGCAAGATTCAGGCCAAAAAGGTTCTTCCGCTTGTTGAAAATCAGGGTTTCCGGGGAGTTAAGGTACTTGGCGGTATCCTTGTCATTTTTCAGGGTTCGTCCGCCGAAGCCGATGACATTGCCCCGGACATCGATAATGGGGAACATCAGCCGGTCCCGGAAACGGTCGATCATATTGCCGCTTTTCTGGGTCACGGATACAAGACCGGAATCCTTCAGCTCCTGGTCGGTATACCCCTTGGCCCGCATGGCCTTTGTCATGGCATCCCAGGTATCCGGCGCGTAGCCAATGCCAAAGGTCGTCAGAATGCTCTTGGACATTCCTCTGCCCAGGGCGTACTCCAGCGCCTGCCGGCCCACAGGAGCATAAAGCTGGCTGTGGAAAAACCGTGCCGCCTCCTTGTGCAGCGCCCAAAGCCGCTCCTGCTGGCGGTAGCGGGACTGGTACTCCTCATCCTCCGGCACCTGCATGCCGCAGCGCTTGGCCAGGGAGCGCACCGCGTCCGGGTAGCTCAGCCCCTCCACTTCCATCTGGAAGTTGATCACGCCGCCGCCCTTGTGGCAGCCGAAGCAATAGTAAATTCCCTTATCCGGCGCGACAGAGAAGGAAGCGGTCTTTTCACCGTGGAAAGGACACAGTCCAAAGAGGTTCGCGCCGCTGCGGCGCAGGGTCACATACTGCCCCACCACATCCTCGATGGGGTTGCGCTGTACCAGTTCATCAATAAATGCCGCGGGAAATGCCATAGACCGTCCTCCTTTCCAAGCAATCGATTTATTATATCACATCATCCCCGAACATTCCACCCTGTGGGGATAAAAATCTCTGTGAATTTATCCACAGCGTAGTTGTCGGTCATACCCGCCACGTAGTCGCACACGGTGCGCTCCAATCCGTCAAAGCTCATCTGGGGATGGAAATCCTCAGGAAGCTCCTGGGGGTTTGTGCAGTAGTATTCAAACAGCCGCTGCAGCATATCCTTAGCCTTGCTCTCCTGGCTCTTGGCCACGGGATTGCGGTAGACATTCTCGAACATGAACGCCCGAAGCTCCTTCAGCGCCTTGTCCACCAGCGGGGACAGCATCACCGTTCCCGCCTCCCGGGAGGTATTGATGGCGTCGCAGACCAGGGTGTTGATGCGCTGGGAATGGGTGTGGCCCAGCACGTCCGTAATGGCGTCGGGAATATCGTCATTGGTCAGGATGCCTGCCCGGATGGCATCGTCGATGTCGTGGTTGACATAGGCGATCTGATCGCTGCGGCGCACCACCATGCCTTCCAGTGTCTCCGGCCAGGGATCGCCGGTGTGGCAGAGGATGCCGTTGCGGACCTCATAGGTCAGGTTCAGGCCCCGTCCGTCCCGCTCCAGAATATCCACCACCCGCAGGCTCTGCTCGTTGTGGCAGAAGGGAATGCCCAGGCAGCGGGTCAGGGCGTCCTCTCCGGCGTGACCGAAGGGCGTGTGGCCCAGGTCATGGCCCAGGGCAATGGCTTCCGCCAGATCCTCATTCAGGCCCAGCGCCTGGGTGATGGTCCGGGCGATGCGGGACACTTCGATGGTGTGGGTCATGCGTGTACGGTAGTGATCGCCCTCCGGCTGCAGAAAGACCTGGGTCTTGTGCATCAGGCGGCGGAAGGACTTGCTGTGTACGATTCGGTCCGCATCCCGCTCATAGCAGGTGCGCACATCATTCTCCCGCTCTTCCTCCTGCCGGGGCCGTCCCTTGCTCTGGTCGGCAAAGGCCGCCTTGGGGTTCAGGCGCTTGTGTTCCAGCCGCTCCAGTTCTTCCCGTACGGTCATAAAATCCACTCCTTTATTATGATATAAGGAAAATAAACACTTCGTTAACAGTTGCAATTCGCTGCTTTAAACCGGGAATGCCCGGTATTCCTTGCCGGTTTCCATGCCCTCCACGGTGGCGGCGGTCATATCCGTCAGCCGGTCCAGAAAGGGCTGCGCCTGATCCTCCGGAAACAGCAGCTCCAGCTCCACCTCCGCGCCGAAATCACAGCCACGGACGATGCCGCCAAAGGCTGCCACCTCCAGCTTGACCCGCTCGTAATAGGTGTAGGGACAGGGCACATACAGCACCGTCCATACCCGCTTCATGCTCTTGCCCGCGGCATCCACAGCGATCTTCGCGCCCTTGGTGTAAGCACGGACCAGTCCGCCGGCACCCAGCAGGATGCCGCCGAAATACCGGGTCACCACGCACACCACGTTGTAAAGTCCCTCCCGCTGCAGCACCTGCAGCATGGGCATGCCGGCGGTGCCGCCGGGCTCCCCATCGTCGGAAAAGCGCACCGCGCCGTCCTTGATAATGTAGGCCCAGCAATTGTGGGTGGCATCATAGTGCTGTTTTTTCATTTCCTGAATGCGGGCGATGGCTTCCTCCTCTGTTTCCACCAGCCAGACCCGGCCGATGAAACGGGATTTCTTTTCATAAAATTCATCCTCGCCGAAGCCGGTGGGTACCAGATACTCGTCCAAAGTCAGCACTCCCTGATCACGTGTTCTCTTAATCTGCCGTAGAGGATATCATCCAGGATGACCTCCATTTCGATTCCGTCGGCGGTATATTCGGTGTTCAGCACCTGGGCATTGTTGTGCAATGTCTCCACCTGACCGCCCATGGCGTAAGGAAGCAGAACCACCACATGGTGGCGGGCGTGGCCCAGAGCCTTTTCAATGGCCTTTTTCAGCGCCTCCATGCCGGTTCCCGCCTTGGCGGAGATGGCAACCACGTCCTCCCCTACCGGGATGTCGGTGGGCTCCACCAGGTCCGCCTTGTTGTAGCAGCGCAGCACCGGGGTGCCGGGCTTTGCCAGCTTGGAGATCAGCTTGTCCACCACTTCGATGTGCTCCTGCCGGTGCTCATCGGAAGAATCGATGACGTGCAGCAGCAGGTCCGCGTATTCCAGCTCCTCCAGGGTAGCCCGGAAGGCATCCACCAGATGGTGGGGGAGCTTGGCGATAAAGCCGACCGTGTCCGTCAGGATCACATCCAGATTGTCCGATACGGTGAGCTGCCTGGAGGTGGTATCCAAGGTATCAAACAGACGGTTGTTCGCCGGGATACCGGCATCCGTCAGATGGTTCAAAAGGGTGGATTTTCCCGCGTTGGTGTAGCCCACGATGGCGACCACCGGGACGGAATTCTTCATCCGCCGCTCCCGCTGAACGCTGCGGACCTGGCGGACCTGCTCCAGCTCATTCTGCAGCCGGGCGATCCGCTCCCGGATGTGCCGGCGGTCCGACTCCAGCTTGGTCTCGCCGGGGCCCCGGGTGCCGATGCCGCCGCCCTGCCGGGACAGCGACGCGCCCATGCCCGAAAGCCGGGGCAGCAGATACTGGTACTGGGCCAGCTCCACCTGGAGCCTGCCCTCCCGGGTCTTGGCCCGCTGGGCAAAAATATCCAGGATCAGGGCGCTGCGGTCCAGCACCGTCACGCCGATGATCTCTTCCAGTGCCCGGATGTTGCCGGGGGAAAGCTCGTTGTCAAATACCACCATGGTGGACGCCGTGGCCTCCACCAGCATCCGCACCTCCTGGGCCTTTCCCTCGCCGATAAAGCTGTGGGAGTCCGGAGTGTGCCGGTTCTGCAGGATCTTTCCGGTGCAGAAGCCGCCGGCAGTCTCCAGCAGGGCTTCCAGCTCCTCGATGGTCTCGTCGGTGGCGGTCTGGTCCTTGCGGAAGCAGTCCGCGTTCAGGCCCACCAGAACCGCCCGCTCCTGTATATGTTCTTCAAATGTAGGTTCCATAGTTCCTCCATATAATGCGGTGAATTGGACGTTACGCATTTCATCAGGTTCGCTGAAAATTACAAATTACAAATTATAAATTATGGTGTCGCCTTTGGCGACGAATTTAAATCATTTCCGAAGGAAATACCTTAATTTGTAACTTGTAATTTATAATTATGAATTGACGCGCCGACGCAATAAACTCCAATTTCTCTTCTATCCCATTATCTTTCATTATACCACACAAACCATGGCGCGCACAACATTTTCTTGCCGAAAAATACAAAAAGTCCGCACCACGGGTAACCGTAGTGCGGACTCAATGTCTTACTTCAGGCCGAAACGCTTGTTGAAGCGATCAACACGTCCACCGGTGTCAACCAGCTTCTGCTTGCCGGTATAGAAAGGGTGGCACTTGGAGCAGATCTCAACACGGATGTCCTTCTTGGTGGAGCCGGTCGTAAAGACGTTGCCACATGCACAGCGGATCGTGGTCTGTTCGTACTTGGGATGGATACCTTCCTTCATTTTGTTCACCTCTTTCTTATCATATAAAAGGGCATAATTGCCCCAGCAATCTTTAATCGCTCGGATATAATAGCACATCTCTTTGGAGAATGCAAGTGTTTTTTTCGTTATTTTTCTTTTTTCTTCAGAAAGCCCAGTTGCCGCTGCGGAAAATGGGAACCACTTTACCGTCGGCGCAGTGGGCGTCGATGTCCATGGTGTCACAGCCGATCATGAAATCCTCGTGGATCATGGAGTCGTTGATGCCCAGCTCACGGCACTCCTCCAGGGTTTTGTTGTGGTGA